>CACXCY010000021.1 GCA_902766265.1 uncultured Bacteroidota bacterium | reverse complement strand
GGTTTACACATAGAAATGTGCGGTTGGGCTGCGGTAAGCATTTTTTTTCGTATCTTTGCAGTCCCGACAAGAGCAACAACAATAAAACATAAAAGCCAATGAAAGACGTAAAAAATTACATTGAAGCCAATAAGCAGCGCTTCCTCGACGAGCTATTCGAGCTCATCCGCATCCCTTCCATTAGTGCCGAAGCCGAGCACAAGGACGATATGGTGCGCTGCGCCAACAAGTGGAAAGAATATCTTCTCGCTGCTGGTGCCGACAAAGCTGAGGTGATGCCCACCACGGGAAACCCTGTTGTCTATGGCGAGAAAATCATAGGTGCCGACCTCCCCACAGTACTCGTATACGGCCACTACGACGTCATGCCTGTGGCTCCGCTCGAGCTGTGGAACACCCAGCCGTTCGAGCCGGTGGTCAAAGACGGCCACATCTGGGCACGCGGTGCCGACGACGACAAAGGCCAGAGTTTCATGCACGCCAAAGCGTTCGAATTTATGGTGCGCACCGGACAGCTGCCCTGCAACGTCAAGTTCATGCTCGAAGGTGAAGAGGAAATCGGCAGCGGTGCCCTCTACGGATTCTGCGAGGAGCACAAGGAGATGCTTCGTGCCGACATCATTCTTGTCAGCGACACCGGCATGCTGGCGCAGGACACTCCCAGCATCACCAGTGGCTTGCGCGGTCTTTGCTATTGGGACGTTGAGGTGACTGGTGCCGACCATGACCTCCACAGCGGTATCTATGGTGGAGCGGTGGCCAATCCCATCAACATCCTCTGCAAGATGATTGCCGACCTGCACGATGCCGATGGTCATATCACCATACCTCATTTCTACGACGATGTCCTCGTTATCAGCGACGAGGAGCGTGCCCTTATGGCACAGGCACCCTACGACGAGGAACGCTACAAGCAGTCGTTAAGCATCAAGGCCGTCCACGGCGAGAAGGGCTTCACCACTCCTGAACGCACCGGCATACGTCCCTGCCTCGATGTTTGCGGCATCTGGGGCGGCCACACCGGCGAGGGTTCCAAGACAGTACTGCCCTCCAAGGCCTACGCCAAGATTTCCACCCGTCTTGTCGCCAACCAAGACTACCAGAAGGTAAGCCGTATGTTCAAGGAATATTTCGAAGCCGCTGCCCCCGATTGCGTTACCGTCAAGGTCACACCGTCGCATGGTGGCGCCGCCTACGTTTCGCCACTCGATATGCCTGCCTACCGCGCTGCCGAGAAGGCCTACACAACCACCTTCGGCAAACGTCCCATCCCCACACGCAGCGGCGGAAGCATCCCCATCGTGGCTGGATTTGAACGCATACTCGGCATCAAGAGCATTCTCATGGGCTTCGGTCTCGGTAGCGATGCCATTCACGCACCTAACGAGAACTACCCGCTCTTCAACTTCTACAAGGGCATCGAGACAATACCCTACTTCTACGAATACTTCTGCGACATCCTCTCCGGTCGCGAGGCATAACGGACAACCGTCGGGGCTGGCGGATTGCACAAGCGATTCGTCAGTTCCAGCGGTTTAAGCTCTTCTTGCGCCAATAGAGGATAAACAGCAATCCGAAAAGCATACCGCCCAGATGAGCAAAATGGGCTATGCCATCAGCACTATGGAAGACGCCAAGTACAAGTTCAAGAACACCGTAACCGATGACGAACCACTTGGCTTTGAGAGGCACCAGGAAATAGAGGTATATACGCTCGTTGGGGAACATCATGCCGAAAGCCAGCAAGATGCCATAGACAGCACCCGACGCCCCAACCGTAGGTATGGAGGCCTTGAAGTCGAGTAGCTGCTGAGCCATTGCCACCGACTGCGCCCCATAGTCGCCCAAGCCACCAGAGACCCGCCATGCATCGACGAACTGCGCCACAACCGTAGGATTGTAGGAACCCTCGAACCGACGATGCAGCAACTGGACAAAAGCATCCGGATCGGGACTGAGGGCATAGCCGTTGACGGCTTCCTGCAGCAGATAGCAATTGGCTCCGGTGATGAGCGTATGCACCAACCCAGCCCCCAAGCCACATACCATATAGTACAGCAGGAAACGTTGCGTCCCCCAGATATTCTCCAAAACATAGCCGAACATCCATAGGGCAAACATATTGAAGAAAATATGGTCGATGTTGGCATGCATAAACATATAGGTGACATACTGCCAGATGTGGAAGTTGCTGCTCTGCACGCAGTAGAGGGCCAGGTAGTCATCCAAGCTAATACCCATGGCGCGATCCATAACGATAGTAGCCAGATAAAAAAGGATATTAACGATAAGCAGGTTTTTGACACCTGTGGGCAACATGCTGAAACCTTGCGGACTGTATTGGGACATGGGGTGATGGGAATTATCGGTTAATGGGTTAGCGTAGCTTCTCAGCCAGCTCATCCTTGTTGATTACATACATGGTTTTCTGTCCACTGGGGGAGATATTGGGAACCTGGCAGGCAAAAAGTTCGGCCAACAGCGCCTGTATTTCCTCTGGTTGCAGCGGCTTGCCGTTCTTTACAGCCATCTGACGCGCCAACGATTGGCAGATGGCGCGGTCCTTGTCGGCAAATTTCTGCATCATGCTGCCTTTATAATCCACCAGAAGCTGATCCAGCACACCCTGCAAATCGCTGTCGTTGACATCAGGTGGCGCCGCTGTGACGACAAAAGTGCTCTGCGTCACAGCATCGATAGCAAAGCCCATATCGCGCAAATCGCCTATCATCTCACCTAGCATCTCGCCGTCGGACGGACTGAACGTGCAGTTGACAGGAAACAGTAGTTGCTGAGATGCCGTCACCTTGTCTGTCTGCTGTTTGTGTGCCATCAGCCGCTCGAACAATATGCGCTCATGGGCACGCTGCCTGTTCACCACAAGAATTCCCGACTTGAGCGTGCTGATGATGTATGTGTTCATATAGGACAGCGGCATCGAAGGACTATTCATCTCTGCCATCTCGTCCGATGGAGATTCATCTTCTACAATACGACTTTCAAGTGTCGTAGGTCGTCTAAGTTCCGCATAGGTGCTGTCCCATGATGCATCCCCCCCGGAATGAGTTGATGCACCAGACGAGGACGATGATGACGTTTTCTGTTCGAAAGGATTGTAGTTGGGATTATAGCTGACACGCGGCTCAGGAGGAATGTAGCCACTGGGGGCATCCGAGAAGTCTATCTCTGTGGACGGGTTAAACTCAATCTCCGTCGCCAGTCCAAACTGACCTATGGCCTTCTTGGTGGCGGCACGCAAAATAGCAAAGAGTGCATGTTCATCAACAAAACGGACCTCCGTCTTGGTGGGATGGATGTTGACATCGATGCGCGAGGGGTCCACTTGTATAAAAAGGAAGTAGCTGGGATAAGTGCGTTCCGGTATCAAGTCCGAATAGGCCTTCTCTACGGCGGCACTCAGGGCTGGATGGCGGATAAAACGGTCGTTGGCAAAGATATACTGCTCCCCTCGCGTCTTGCGCACATACTCCGGCTTGCCCACATAGCCCTCCACGCTGACGATGTCGGTACGCTCACTCACCGGATAGAAATGCTCGCTGCTCCCCATGCCGAAAATGTCGGCGATACGCTGTGCCTTATTTCCTTCACGGAGGTCGTAGAGCAACTTCCCGTTGCTATATACCGTAAAACTAACATGGTTGTTCACCACGGCGACGCGACGAAATACCTCATCGATATGCGACAACTCTACGCCATCCTTCTTCAAAAAGTTGCGCCGCGCAGGGATGTTGTAGAAAAGGTTCTTGACGGCAATCGACGTACCTGCGTTGCAGGTGCAGGGTTCCTGGCTCTTCACATCGCTACCTTCTATAATCACACAGGTTCCCAAGTCGTTGTCGTGCTGTCTTGTGCGCAATTCCACCTGCGCCACAGCCGCTATCGACGCCAATGCTTCTCCTCGGAAACCCATCGTGCGAATGGCAAACAAATCGTCGGCAGCATGGATTTTGGAGGTTGCGTGGCGCTCGAAACAAAGACGTGCATCGCTGTCCGACATACCACAACCGTTGTCGATGACCTGCAGCAACGTGCGCCCTGCATCTTTAATCACCAGCTGCACATTGGTAGCACCTGCGTCAATAGCGTTCTCCAGCAGCTCTTTTACCGCCGACGCTGGACGATCCACCACCTCTCCGGCGGCTATCTGGTTGGCAACGCTATCAGGAAGAAGATTTATTATATCGGACATTTTCTTGTTACGATGGGGTTGATATTATTGAACGGTACTGACTGCGCGTCAGTTGCGCGGATTCCTCTATAGATTTGGATATGCAAAAATACGAAAATCCCGACATCAGGACAAGTATCTATCTCTTTTTGACTCCCAACAGGCACACTACCATTCCGATGCCCATACCCCAGTAGAAGGGATCAGCCGGCAGTCGCAGCCATTGTGCCACCAGAAGCATTACTGTTCCTGCCACCATAGACACCAATGCGTAGTGCGGTTTAATCCGACCTGGGAAGAACAGCGCACATGAAAGCGGCACCAGCACGGCAGTAGCACGCAATCCCAAGGAGAGAAAACCCAGGTCGTTGATCAACGTGCTATGTGCCACCAACGACACCACTACAGCCAACAGCAGCAAAGCCACTATGGTGAGCCGAATCTGCAACAACGAAGACTGAGAACGCCGGTTGGCTATCCTCCCCACTATATCGCGATGGATGATGGTGGCGCAGCCCAATGCCAATCCGGCGCCACCTCCTACGATGGTGATGAAGAGCGTTCCCAACACCACGCCTCCGAAAAATGGCGACAGATGGTTGGTGACGAATAGCGGGAACGCCTGCGCAGAATCGGCAATGGTGCCTATACCGCCGGATATAGCCGCTCCGCCTGCCTGCGTCAACTCCAAAGGCGTTGCGTAGTGTGCCCGCATATAGAGACCCACCAAGGTACAGGCGGCACCTATCGGAGGGATGAGAAAGGCGCAGAGCAGCGTGCCTTTGCGTGCCGCCCCGTCGCTCCTGCCGGCCCAAACCCCTTGAGCGTAGGTTTGCGTGGCCAGCACACCCAACGCGATAGAGAGGCACGAGCCAATATCCTTCAGCGGTCCACGGGCGAATACGCTTCTGTAATCGCCTCCGTTGGGCAATCCCATCATTTTCAAGCTGCCGTCGATAGAGCCGAAGAGCCCTTGCAGCCCTTGACTGTGGCGCCATACAAAAACGCCAGCCACGATAGAAGCCACATATAGCAAAGCCATCTTCACGATGCCACCCCATCCTGCACCCCAAAGGCCGCCAAACACCACATACAGCAACATCAGCCCTGCCGCCACCAATGCGGCAACCACACAACCTATGGGCAACAACGTGGCGAGCAACGCCGACGACGCTATGATTTGGGCCACGATGCTGATAAAGATGCCTATGATGCACAGACAGGAGCCCGCCACTTCGGCACGAGGGCCATATTCTTTGCGCACCACATCCATAAGCGTGGTACATCCGCTGGCACGCAACGGTTTCACATAAAGCACAGCCAGCAGCAGGCACCCCAATGCGGCTCCCAAGGTGAACCACCAGGCGGAGAGTCCGAAATGGAACGCCAGTTGCGCGGTACCTACCGTGGATTGCCCGCTAACGATGGTGCCCATGATGGTGCCGCACACCACCCAGCCGCTGGCGCGACCGCCACCGGTGGCAAAGGTATTGTAGTCGTTCACCCTGCGTCCCGACCAGATGCCTATGCCCACTATGAGCAATACCGTGAGGAGCAATCCTGCTATCATTTCTAAAAGAAGAGAGACACCCGCGGGTGTCTCTCAACATTAAACACAAAATGTTGTGAAACAAAACATCCTTAAAGTTAGTGGTTGATATCCGACACTTCGGTAATAATCAGTTCAACCTTGACATCCTTGAAGCCGGCGCCTTTGTGGAGGGCAGCTGTGGCGGAACGCTTGATTTCGTTCTGCGTCATTCCCTCTACCGTGATGTTGCTGGCCGGGATGCCGTTCTTGACGAAGAAGTCCTTCACCGACTGGGCGCGGGCGATGGTCGTCTTCTGATCCTGCTCCAAATCCACACCGTACGACTGCACGTAGGCCTTCACTTTAAACTTCACTTCGTTGTGGTTGCGGAACATCGAGACGTAATTCAGCAACGCCGTATCGGACTCCTTCAGCAGTTCGCAGTCGTCGCCAAAGTAAATATCCGAGATGGGGAACACCGTACCTCTGACCGTCTTGTTCATCGTGAAACGCATCAGGGTGTCGTCCTTGAAGATATTGGAGTTGAAATCCTTATAGATGGAGAAGTAACCCGGACGTTTGGCGTAGAGCGTGTAGTTATAGCCCGGCACGAGACGCACCTTGCCGCCCTTGAATGTGGGATTCTTGACAACGGCGCGGTTGTCTGTGTTTTTCTCCAGAATCAGCAGATCCACATCGACACTCTTCTTTAGGGATGGGTCGATGAAGGCAAGCGTGGCCTCGATGGTCTCCACGTGGATGTTGACTTTGATGGTGTGGCCGCCGCCATTGGCGGTCTTGTTGTCGAGGGCGATGTAGTACACCTCGCCTTTGCGCACGGGAATGCTTTTGAGGAAACGGTCGGTACCTTTCTCGTCAACAAAGAGTTTCTTGCCATCTTTGTTCATACCCATCGGCATGGCGGCAAACTGGTTGACCGGCTTTTTGGGCTTGGGTTGTGCGGCGCCCTGTGTGCCGGTAGCCGTCTGAGGTTTCGGCTTCTTCTCGGCAGCAGCTTTGGCCTGCTGGGCAGCTTGGTCGGCAGCGGCTTGCGAAGCACTGTCGAGCCCGCCGAGATTGGCAGCGATAGGTTTCACCTTGCCTTCAATAATACGGTTGCTGAAATAGACGTCGGTATACTTGAAGAGCAGATAGTCGTAGTCGTCGCCGGCATTGGTGGGCGTGATGGTGAATTCGAGGTTGCCGCTATAGGGCACCGTGAATTTGTACCATGTGGTGTTGTGCTCGTATTCAAACACATTGGGGTTGTTCTTCTCACGCATCACATCCTGCACCCTGCCAGCGCCTTTGGGAGCCGTCGTGGGGCCGTAGGCCACATCCACCGGCAGGTCGATGGCGAAGATACAGTCGTTGCTGTTGTATGGCAGCGACACCTCTGTGGGGGCTGGTTTCACCTCCGGGACATTCTTGCCCTTGCCTTTCTTGGACGATGCCGAGGTTTTCGTTGACTTGCCCGACTTGCTTTGTGCCTGCACATCATAGGCGCAGAGCAAAAGTGAGCATGCAAGCAGGACCGTTATAAATCGTTTCATTTTGTTGGTTTTTAAGTATATCAATGTGGAAAACATGGAATAAAAGTGCCTTTTTAACCACATTACCACATTGCAAATATACAACATTTTTTGAAAGTAGCGGAAATTGTCGGGATTTTTTTTGAACTTTGCCGTGAGATTTATGTGGCAACACACGCGAAACGTAGAATGTAGAACGTGAAATGTGAAATGCGAATGTGTAGCAATTGCGTTTCCTGTTTTGCGAATAAAACCACAACTTCTTTCCAAGTCTGGGGGCCGTTTACAAATGTTAAATTTTAACATTTACAATTTTGCCGCCAAATTGTCACCAGAAACTTTACAACTCTTTGATTTAAACACAAATAAAAATCCATAAAACCCTTTTCAAACCTCCCTTGGTGCCACCTTAGAGTTATGTTAGAGTTAAGTCAGACTTAGGTTAGAGTCACATCAGAGTTGGAAAATGTTAAAATCCCGAATGCAAACACTCTGACATTTTTTAATTTTTTCTATAGTGTGGGTGATAGGTCTCTATGGTTTCACGGAGGTATTTGCGACTGAGGTGCGTGTAAATCTCCGTGGTGCTAATACTTTCGTGACCGAGCATCTCCTGCACAGCTCGGAGGTCGGCGCCATTCTGCACCAACTCGGTGGCGAAACTGTGGCGCAAACTGTGGGGGCTCACCTGCTTATGGATGCCCGCCTTCTCGACGGCCGCCTTGAGGAACTTGAAGACGAACACGCGAGTCAGATGGCGGCCCCTGCGGTTGAGGAAGACATATTTTTCTTCGCCCGGCTGGATAGGCACGTGGCTGCGGATGGTATGCACATAGTCGAGCATCATGCGCAACGCCTGTTGGTTGATGGGCACCCAACGCTGTTTGTCGCCCTTGCCGGTAATCAGCAGACACTCATCCTCTTCGTAGATATTCGACAGCTTGAGGTTCACCAGTTCCGACACGCGAAGTCCGCAGCCGTAGAGCACTTCGACGATGGCGCTGTTGCGCGCCTGGTCGGGCAGCGAGTGGTCGAAAGTGGCTTGTATGGCGTCTATCTCCTCGTTGTTGAGCACATCGGGCAGATGGCGCGCCTGGCGGGGCATCTCTATCAACTCGGCGGGATTCTCGGCAACGGCATCCTCTATGACGAGCATCCTATAGAACGAGCGGATGCCCGACAAGATGCGCGCCTGCGTGGTCAGAGCCACCTCCACCTGATTGAGGTCGAGGAGGAAATCCTGAATATCCTCCATACGTACCTGCTCCGGTTCCAGGCCGTGGGCGCTGGCGAAACGAGCCAGATGGCGCACATCGCGGATATAGGCGTTCACGCTATTGTCGGCCAAGTTTTTCTCCAAGCGAAGAAAGACCTCGAAATTTTGCATGTAGCGGTGCCATATCTGCGAAATGTCGGCCATTGTGCGTCAAGGTTAAGGTTAAGGTCAAAGTCAAAGTTAAGGTTGAAGTTATGGTTATTTCTTGTGTTCCTGCTCCCAATACCATTTCACGAAGTCGAAAATGGTCTCCTCGTCTTTTTTCTTGCCGTTTTTGTCGGGTTTGCGGTCAAGATTGACCCGACCATAGCGGGCGGCACGCGCCTGCACCACGCTCGTCTGGCGACGGAAATAGGGCGTTTTGTTGCCCGGATTGCGCTTCAAAGGGCTCGGCAGGGTCACAGCCAGTTGCGCGGCCTCGTTGCGGGTGAGCATTTTGGCCGAGTGGCCGAAATAGTGTTGCGAAGCGGCTTCGCAGCCATAGATGCCGTCGCCAAACTCGATAATGTTCAGATAGCACTCCATAATTCGCTTCTTCCCCCACGTCCACTCGATGAGTTGCGTGAAGTATGCCTCGAATGCTTTGCGCACCATCGAGCGGCGATGCGGCAGGAAGGCGTTCTTGGCCGTCTGCATGGAGATGGTGCTGCCCCCGCGGATGCGGCGTCCCTGCTTGTTCTCCCGATAGGACTGCTTGAGTTGGCGCACCTCGAAACCGTGGTGGCGCATAAAATTGCCGTCCTCCGAGGCGACGACAGCGTTGACGAGATGGGGCGAAATATCGTCGATGTCCACATAGTCGCGCTCGAAATGCACCTTGCGTCCTTTCTCGAAGAGCTGCTGGTTGAAACGTTGCACCATGAGCGGCGTAAGCGGCGGATTGACAAACTTGTAGAGAAACACCAGCAGGATGGATAACGCAAACAGGGCGAGAGGCGTAATCCACACCACGCGCCATATTGTGCGTCCCACAGAACGTTTCTTCCTGTTGGTTGCCGTTGATTTGTTGTTTTTTGCCATTGTTGCTTCTTTCGTCTCCGATAACGCAAAAATACACTAAATATTTTTATTTCTCCACTTTCCTATGCCAAACGAAAAAAAAGATGTATCTTTGCCACCAGTTAACACAACAAACAACCAATACAATCTTTTTAAACACAATATAATATGGCAAAAGTTGCAATTAACGGCTTCGGCCGAATCGGAAGAATGAGTTTCCGCGCTATGCTGGCTCACCCCGAGCTTGACATCGTAGCTATCAACGACCTGACGAGCGCCGACACACTCGCATACCTTTTCAAATATGACTCTGTCCACGACAACTTCGACGGCGAGGTCCACGCCGAAGGAGAATACATCGTTGTCAACGGCAAGAAAGTTCGCATCTACGCCGAGCGCGACCCGGAGAACCTCCCCTGGAAGGAACTCGGTGTCGACATCGTGGTGGAATCGACCGGCCTCTTCAAGAAACGCGAGCAAATGATGAAGCACATCAACGCCGGCGCCAAGAAGGTTATCCTCACCGTCCCCGCCTCCAAAGCCGAAGACGTTGACGCTACCGTGGTTCTGGGTGTGAACGACAACGTGCTGACTAAGGACGTTCAGCTGGTTTCGAATGCCAGCTGCACCACCAACTGCCTCTCCCCTGTGGCTAAGGTTCTGAACGACAAATTCGGCATCAAACGCGGCCTCATGAACACCGTCCACAGCTACACCAACGACCAGAAGATTCTCGACCAGCCGCACAGCGACCTCCGTCGTGCCCGTGCCGCCGCCGTCAGCATCATCCCC
>CACXCY010000020.1 GCA_902766265.1 uncultured Bacteroidota bacterium | reverse complement strand
ATGGGGCGCTATATATCAAAGACATCGTCACGGCTGTCGAGCGTACCCAATACCACCGACTGCAGCACATTGACAAGCGATGCATTGTATGGGCGCCGCACACGGATATAGTTGTCGGTGAAACCATACATCATGCCATCATGCACATCACTTTCCCATAGCACTTGGGCCTCGCGTCCGGCATTCTCGGCATAGAACTGCCTTTTCTTTCGCTCCGAGATAGCATGCATCACGTCACTACGGCGGTGCCGCTCGCCAATGGGAACCTTTCCCTCCATGCGCAACGCAAGCGTATGGGGCCGCTCGCTATAGGTGAAAACATGAAGATAACTCAACGGAAGTGACTCCACATACGCACAGGCCTCTTCAAACTCGGACACCCCTTCCCCATAGAACCCCACCATCAAATCGGCAGCGATGCACGCTTCCGGCATGAGTTTCTTAATCAATTGTACTTTGTTAGCATAAAATCCCGTATCGTAGCGACGTCGCATATTCGTCAGAACCTTGTCGCTACCCGCCTGCAGGGGAATATGAAGATGATGTGCGAAACGCTTGGAGTGCGCCACAAACGCCACAATATCATCTGTCAACAGGTTGGGCTCAATGCTTGATATTCGGTAGCGTTCAATACCGTCAATATCGTCCAACGCCAAAAGCAAATCGAGGAATGATTCGCCTGTATGCAATCCAAAGGTTCCCGTATTCACACCTGTGAGGACAACCTCTTTGGCACCCGATGCCGCTATTTCCCGGGCCATGGATATTGTATCGGCGATGGTGGCACATCGCGACCGTCCCCGGGCATAAGGAATGGCGCAATATGAGCAAAAGTAGTCACAGCCATCCTGAATCTTGAAGAAAGTACGCGTGCGGTCGCCCTGCGAATAGGAAAGCTGGAAACTCTTTGGCTCCTCGGGCAAGGAAGAACGCAGGGCATCTCCTTGCGCAATCAAATTGAAGAGCTCGTGTTTCCTATCGTTACCCAGGACCAGTGTTACCCCAGGAATCTTCCATACCTCGGATGCGGCATTCTGCGCGAAGCAACCAATAACAGCCACTATGGCCGCCGGATTCTGACGCACGGCTTGTCGAATGGCATTGCGGCATTTCTTCTCTGCCACAGCCGTCACCGTGCATGTGTTTACCACATACAAATCGGCTTTCTCATGAAACTCCACCACCTCATAACCCGCCTGCACAAACTGGCGTACCAAATGCGAAGTCTCTGCAAAATTGAGCTTGCAACCTAATGTATGTGTAGCTATCTTCAAATCTAAGGATTGGCATTTTCACAGGACTACCAAACCCATGCCATTCTATAACTTTATTGCGCACTTGACAAATGTCATCGACTGTACACTATCATGCGTATACAATGTAATCGTCCTTTCTCGAAGCTCGCGGCTTGGGGTCTCCATCGGGGTAGCCAAGAATACAATTTGCCACCCCTACCATATTTTCCGGAATTCCCCATTGACGCATCAGCTGACGGCCCTCGGGTGACTCAAACATCTGACGGGCACGATGAATCCAACATCCACCGATGCCCACAGCATGGGCTGCATTAAGCAGATTGCCCGCTGTCAAACTGGCATCTTCCAGCCATGTTGGGATATCCGGGTTACCAAAAACCACAACCACCGTAGGAGCTCCATAAAATGGATCGGAAGAAACATTCATTATTTCGGCATTCATGCGACTCAATTTGTCACGCAACGCCTTCTCCTGAACCACAACCATGACAGGCGACTGCTTCCCCATGCCGTTGGGAGCATACGTAGCAGCGGTCAACACCGCGTCTAACTCATCCTTTGTAATCAACTCAGGTTTATACTTTTTAATACTCCTGCGTTCGCACAACGCCTTTAGAACTGCATTGTCCATAAATGAAAATATTGTTAAATTTTAATTTATCACTTACGAATTAAAAAAATGTTTGTACTTTTGCAACTGCAAAACAGGGACGAACAATTGATGTATCTCTTTTTGTAAAAGTGAAATAAATAGGAATTATGGTCTTTTCATAATAATTCGGATTTTGTAATAGTGTTTAATGTAGGAGAGGGCTGCTTAAAAAGCAGCCCTTTTCTTTATGACAATTTCATCTTTAAAAAAACACTATTCACTCCGATCCGATTGACTAATTCTCATCAAGTTCGTCAACTCTCTGAAGCGACTGTATCATCTTCATACAGTCTTCATCAGGAAAAACCGAGAATGATGGTGTGGGGTCAAGTTTTAATATATCGCGACCCTCGGCATCCTTGGTAAGCCCTTGAATGCATGATTTGCACGCTGCAATGCGGTTTTTCTTGTCAACAGTAACGAATTGCTCGTTGCCTACGCGACTATATATAGTCTCAACACTTTCTTGACAATTGAGAACTTTACCATCCATCTTCACGACAATACTCCTGGTGGTTGCCTTGGGATAGAAGTAAGCAATAGCAAAAGTAGAAATATATTCTTTCTTGGTTGTAGTGAGCAATACTTTACGGTCGGAGAGCACGCCATCTGTCCAATTTTCATCAACCGTCAATACTCCGTCCTCAAAATATTTGTACGACCCGTCTTTCTCTCCATTTTTATAATGTCCGTCGCGCACCAATTTTCCATCTTCTCCATATTCCAACAAGCGTCCCTCAAGGCATCCTTTTACAAAATTGCCCGTGATACTTCCCTTAAGTCCTATACGCTTCCACCAACGTCCATCACGATGGTTGTCTTTCCAGTTGCTCACCTCTGCCGTATCGCCGGCACTATTGAATATAACCTGCAGCCCCTCTTTGATGCCCATTCGGTAGTTGGCTATCTTCACCAACTTTCCCTCTTCGTTAAACAGATGCCATTCTCCGTCACGATTCTTCTGATTATACATACCTTTGGCCAACATGTGTCCTTGTTCGTCAAAGGCCTCATGCGTGCATATACGGCCAGGCGTGGTATAGGTATTGCGAATGCGGACCGTGCCATTGGGATAAAAATACTGAAACGTACCTGTTTCAAGTCCATCCTTGAAATCCCCTTCATAAATCTTTGCACCATTCTGGTCGGTGCGAATCCAGTGGCCTTGCTTACGGCCCTGTTTGTCAATCTGGTTTTGGGCACATGCAATAGTGGAAATGCCTACAAACGCAATACACGCTACAATGTAAAGAATATGTTTTTTATTCATATTTTAAGCTTTATATTTCTATTCTAATAATGATTGTAAACAAATTGCGAAAAATCAATCATCATCAACCACGATGGTCGTTTTCTCTTTCTTGATGGTTGATCCCGTAGTTCCACCACCTTTGTCAGTGTCATATTGGCGGCTTGCGCGACGTGGTGGTTTGGCGTGGACAGTATTAGGACTGTCGGCCTCATCGGTTACCTCTGCATCGGCAGGAACAGCGGGGTCGTTGTCGCCAACCATTGGAGCATATACATCGGCATCATCCTTAGCCAGCTTCAAGAACACACGCTCCTTTACCACATTGAAGTTCACCTTGTAGAAATGATTCATATCGGTGGGCTTAATAGTCTTGGTAACGGCAACCTCATAAGGTTCGTCAATCACGATGCGTACCACATATTTGCGGTACTCCAAACTATCAATGGTGATAAAACCTTTGGATTCTTTGTTTTGCAACCTGCCATCAAGATAGACAAAGAATTTTGCATCCGTCTGAGACATAAATGTCAGACTCAAATCCTGCCCCCAAGACGTGACAGCTGCCATCAAGAGCATTAGTACAAATGATACTTTCAATTTCATATATCAGTGTATTTGTTATCTTTACATAACACAGAAGGTAGTATTACCTCTATTTATTGTGTATAATAACGTTGTTTTCTTTTGTTTCGTGTGCGAGGGCAATAAAAAGTGACAAAATGGCGTTACTTAGGGCGCTATCGATGAAAAAGCAAGTCCTAACATACGTTGTCATACTTCTTTGCTGCACCTCCTCATGGGCTCAGTGTACCCTGAAGGGGAAAGTGTTGGATGCCGACCGCCACCCTGCGGCTTATGCCAACGTGGGTACCATCAATCTCTCCGACGCCATAGGCACAGCAGCCGACGAGAAAGGACGATTCCTGCTTACACTGCCTGCCGACACGTTACTCACCATCAGGTTCTCATGTATCGGGCAATCACCATTTGACATACAGGTGCGCCTCCGTCACGGCGAAGTGCTTGATACCACTGTGGCGTTTTCCTCAAAGCTCTTCAACATGGACGAAGTCGTGGTGCAGGGCGAGAAAGAACGCACCTCTGCCTTCACCAAGATTGAATCGGAGCGGCTGGAAAAGATTGTGGGGCCCAACAGCGGCGTTGAGAATCTATTAAAGACGCTTCCCGACGTGGCATCGAATAACGAACTGTCGTCGCACTACTCTGTACGAGGCGGCTCATACGACGAGAATCTGGTATATATCAACGGCGTCGAGATATATCGTCCCATACTCGTACGCAGTGGCCAACAAGAGGGCATGAGCATCATCAATCCCGACCTGATAGACAACATCCGTTTCTCGCCGGGAGGATTTCAGGCATCATACGGCGACAAGATGGCCTCCGTGCTGGATCTTGTCTATTCCCGCCCTTCTGAGTTTAAAGCCAAAGTGTCGGCAAGCATGCTGGGAGTCACGGCGTCGGCACAGGGATTGCTGGACAAGGCGCAACGTCTCTCCTACTCTTTCGGTTTTCGCCAGCACAGCAACAACTACGTGTTCCGCTCGCTGGAGACCGAAGGTGACTACACCACCAATTACACGGACTTTCAGACTGTGCTCGGCTACCGCGGCGAAAAGGTAAACATGTCGTTCCTCGGCATTTATTCGCGCAACATCTACGGGCTGGTACCACAGTCACGCACCACCATGTTCGGTGGATTCCAAGAGCAGATGCAGCTT
>CACXCY010000019.1 GCA_902766265.1 uncultured Bacteroidota bacterium | reverse complement strand
TTTTTTGTCGCCGGCATTGTTGTTGTGTGCCCATTCGATGACGGTAAGAGCCAGCACCACCACAAACAGCAGCCAGAAGCATCGGGTGGGATTCATGCTGGGGCTGGGGTGGGGGAGTGTTCCCACCACGGGGTGGCTTTTGGCGACCAGCAGTGTGCTGTCGGTGTTCACCCATTGGCCAGATGCGTCTTTGACCTTGACGAGCGTAGTGTCCACTTGTCGCATCATCTCGGGCGGAGCGAACATGCATTCCATGTTGCTGCACACTTTGTCGCATCGTTGGCCGAGCACAAGGTCCACACCCAATCGCCACCACAGCAGGTAGGTCTCCGTGGGGGCGTAGAGCATGTCGCGGTAGGTGCGTGGATGGTCGGGGTAGGACTCCACGAAGAGTGCGCGGTGACAGAGTGCGTTGTTAATCATGTCACGCACCCGTGTGGCGCAGTTGTCGCGGAAGAAGTCGTATTTGTAGTACCTGTGTTCGGGACGGTAGTTTTCCTCCAATAGCACGAAGAGGTTGTTGCGCTCCTGGCGGGTCATGTTGAGTTGTTGTTCCCATACGTCGCGGTTCTCGAAGGTGTATTCCAACAGAAAGTTCTCGTAGCTGCCGCGCGACAGGCAGTAGTCCAGCCGGCCTTGGGCGAACTTCAGGTAGAAGTGCTTGGTGTTGAAATCGAAGGTGCCGTAGTTGTACACCAGGTCCAGTCCCAGTTCAGGGTCGCATACGCGGATGGCCGAATGTCCCCATGTGGTGTAGAACTCGCTGCCAGGACCGCAGGTGATGATGCTGACGAACGAGGAGTCGCCCAGTGTCGCCTCTATCTGTTGCGCCCGTAGCGGGGTCAGCGACGCGATGACGGCGGTGAGAAGTAGCAGTATTCGTTTCATGTCGAGGTGCAATGTGCCGTTACTTGTCCAGATGCACGTCCAATTGATTGAACGGTATCACGATGCCGTTTTGGTTGAGTGTGTTGTATATGTCTTCGCGGATGTGCATCCACAAAGTCCAGTAGTCGTCGGTCTTGACCCAGAGCCAGATGGCCAAATCCACCGAGCTTGTGTTCAGTTCCTTTACGGCTATCTTGGGCTCGGGGTCTTTCAGTATCTTCGGTTCTGCGGCAATCATTTTGAACAGGACGTCTTTGGCTTTGGCGATGTCGGTGCCGTAGGCCACGCCCACGGTGAGGTCGAGTCGTATCTGGTTCTCGCGGGTGTGGTTGGTGAGCGAGGTGGTGGCCAGTTCGCTGTTGGGTATGATGATGATGCGGCCGTTGAAGGGTTGCATGATGGTGTGGAAGATGCGTATCTCGCGGATATATCCTTTGTATGCGCCGCACTCCACATAGTCGCCCACTTTGAATGGCTTCATGAGCAAGATGATGACACCTCCGGCAAAGTTCTGCAGGGTGCCCTGCAAGGCCATGCCCACGGCGAGTCCCATGGCTCCCAAGAGAGCAATGAACGAGGTGGCTTTGATGCCGATGATGTCCATGGCCATAATGATAATCATGGCTTTCAGGAGCACGTCGACCAGCGAGCTGAGGAATGTTTTGAGCGAGGGCTCTGCACCACGTTTGTCGAGGGCCTTGACGATGAGTTTTTTGAGCATCTTGGCCAGCTTCATGCCCAGCCACAGCACCAGGATGGCGGCCAGCATCTTGGGGACAAATCCCACGGTCAGTTCCGTCAAGGCGCGCAGACCGTCCTTGAGGATGGTGTTCTCTCCTGTCACCACCCCCTTCAGGTCGGTGATGTTCATGTTCTTCAAACTGTCGGCTACGGCCGAGGTGATGCTGTCGGTGGCTTTAAGTCCCTGGCCAAATTCGTCGGGAGGCAATTCCGGCGTCCCTCCGGCCACGGCGCCTGCCAGCAAGACGGGGTTGGGTTCGTCAAGCAATATCATGTTGTTTTCTGTTGAGTATTTGTGAGTTTTGATTCATGATCCGAGAAATGTGCTTCTCGTAGAGGTTGCAAAGATACAAAAAAAACTCCAAGAAAGGAGCATGAATTATTTTCTTGGATGTATTTTGTTGTGGCGCAGAGTTGTCGGCGGCGACGCCCTTTCTTTTGGGACTGTTGGGGCGACGGTGGTATATATAGGTGTGCATGCGAGTGTTGACGATGTGTGCTTTCGCCCCTCGACCATGTGCCTGCACGTTGTCCGACCATGTGCCCACTCATCGTCCAACCATCTGCCTGCATGTAGTCCGACCATGTGCCGGCACATCGTCGAACTCAGTGACGCGCGTCGTTTGATTCAGTGACGCGCGTCGTCCATTTCAATAATGCGCATTATGACCCCCCGATAATGCGCATTATGACCCCCCAATAATGCGCATTATGATACCCCAATAATGCGCATTATGATACCCTGATAATGCGCATTATGGAAACCGGCGGTGCGCAAGGGTTGAAAGTGATGTGGTTGACGGCTGCTGCCTTGTGCCTGTCGGCCGGGCGCTGGCGTGTCTGATATTTTTCGTATCTTTGCAGCCCACGTTAAAACGCAAGCGATGCGAAAGTATATGATTCACAATTGTCCCGACCTGATTGATGCGGTGGAGCGCATGGGTTTCCTGCCATTGTTGGAGAGTGGCGTGGCCGGTTTTTCGGCCGATGCGCTGGTGGCGCCCGAGTGCCGCTACCACCTGCTCGACGATGGGGGATGGGAGTGGCCTCTCTGGCAGTGGAAGGGGCCGGCGGTGACCGAGGGCGGATTCGCCTATGGCAAGTTCTTCAACGGCAAGGCCGGTTTTGTCAGCCGCCACTGGTGGCCAGACCTTTGCAACTGGCGTCGCAGCCGTTATCGCCAGCCCGACGAGGATAGCGTGGAAGGGGCGATATTGGAGATTCTGCGGGTCAACGGCAGCATGATTACCCGTGAGTTGCGGACGGCATGCGGCTTCACGGGACCGAAGATGCGTGGCCGCTTCGACGGCTATGTGACGCGGCTGCAAATGTCGTGCCGCATTGTGACCGAGGATTTTGTATACCCTCGCGACCGCCACGGCAATCCCTACGGTTGGGGCTGGGCGCTGCTGGCCACGCCGGAACGTCTGCTGGGGGCGGGGCTCTGCCGTTGCGACCGCTCTCCCGAAGAGTCGCGCCAGCGCATCGTGGACCATCTCGCCCACCTGTTGCCTCAGGCATCGGAGCGGCAGCTGGCACGTCTGGTCGACTGAAGTGCGGCGCCGCATCGGCCAAATGTCTCTTTCTGCCGCCAGATACGGAGAAATGGTTTATCTTTGCAATCGGAAGCAATAACAACAATTACTACCACTATGGACGATAACAACATGAAAGATATGCGGTTCTGCCAAAGTTGCGGAATGCCGCTGACCGACGAAATGCTCGGCACCGAGGCCGACGGGAGCAAGAACCAGGACTATTGCCTGTACTGCTACAAGGACGGTGCCTTCACCAACGAATGCACGATGGAGGAGATGGCCGAATTCTGCGCACAGTACGTCGACCAGTTCAACGCCAATACGGGCCAGCATCTCACCCGTGAGGAATACAAGCAGGGTCTGCTGCAGTTCTTCCCCACGTTGAAACGCTGGCAATAGTCCGTCTGAAAAACTCACAAAACACAATGGACACAAGCAACTCCCGCCGCTACTGGCTCGACAACCTGCGCTGGGTCACCGTGTTGTCGGTACTGGTCTACCACGTTATCTATTTCTACAACAACAAGGGCGTCTTTGGCGGCATAGGCGGTTTCGGCGACGGTCCGCAGTACCAGGACCTACTGATGTATGTCCTCTATCCGTGGTTCATGCCGCTGCTCTTCCTGCTGGCGGGCATCAGCGCATGGTATGCCCTCAACAACGCACATGCCCAGGGACAGCCCAAGCCCGGCAAGGCATGGTTCAAGTCCCGCACGCGCAAGTTGCTGGTGCCGGCCACGCTCGGCTTGCTCGTATTCCATTGGATGACGGGCTACTTCAACACGCAGGTGGCAGGCAACGTTCTTGCCGCCGTGCCGCAGCCATTCAAGTATTTCCTCTGGGCTGTCAGTGGCATCGGCCCGCTGTGGTTCATTCAGGACTTGTGGCTGTTTTCGCTGGTTCTCCTGCTGCTGCGAGCGATTACCCGTGGCGCGAAGCCCCGTCAGTCGTCTCTATGGTTCACCAATCGTTGGGTGATGGTGGCAGCTCTCGTGCTGTTGGGCGACCTCTTCTGGCTTGGCGAACAAACCCTCATATTCAGTCCGCGTCCCGAAAGTCCCGACGGGCTGTGGAACCTCTATAAGCCGCTGTTCTACATCATCCCGTTCCTGATGGGCTACTATTATTTCTCGAGTGACAATGTGCAGGAGACGCTTGGCAAGGCGTGGATTCCCTTGATGGTCGCGGCGCTCGTCGCCGGTGGTGTCCTTGTCGTAACCACTTTCGGACAGGACAATACCGCCCCGCGTTATCTCGCCAGTCCGCTCAACTGCATTTACGGTTGGCTGATGTGTCTTGCCATGATGGGCTGGTTCAAAGCCCGTTTCGACCGCACGGGGCGTTTCGCACAGTACATGACGCGTTCCAGCTTCGGGCTTTACATTGTCCATTATCTTGTTGTCGCATCGCTGGGCTACATGATGAAGCTCTACACTCAGCTGCCGCCGTGGAGCATCTACCTCCTGCTGCTTGTCTCCGTGCTGTTGCTCAGTCCGGTCCTCTACGAACTGCTTCGCCGCATCCCCGTGGTCCGCTGGGCCGTGTTGGGTGAGAAAAGGAATTAAGCACCTCCTATGGAAACATTCTACACGTTCGAGCGGCAGCAGTGGCGTGCTTATCTTGCCGAGAACTTCCAGACCAAGAAGGAGGTATGGTTTGTATTCCCTTTGTCGGCTTCTGGCGAGAGGGCGCTCTCTTACAATGACGCTGTAGAGGAGGCACTCTGCTTCGGTTGGATAGACAGCACGGTGCGTCCCATTGACCCGTTGCACCAAGCGCGTCGGTTCACCCCGCGTCGCCCGGGCAGTGCCTATTCGCAGCCCAACATTGAGCGGCTGCGCTGGCTTGATGGGCAAAATATGTTGCATCCATCTGTCAGGCAGAGTGTCTTGCCGTTGCTCACCACGCCGTTTGTATTCCCTGCCGATATTGTGGCTGCCATCCGTGACGACCGAGTTGCCTGGCAGCATTACCAGAATCTTTCCGAATCCTACAAACGCATCCGTGTCGCCTACATCGACGCTGCCCGTAAGCGCCCAGACGAATTCCAGAAACGTCTGCATAATTTCATCGACAAGACGCGCGCCGGCAAACTGATTGTCGGTTTTGGCGGCATCGACAAGTATTATCAATAAACTAGGGCGGCCTGCCAAATGGCAGGCCGCCCTAGTTAGTCAGAGGAATGTCAGTTGGCATGATAATGCCGGCAGCTTACCTTATGGTCAAGTCGGCGATAAACCCTTTCATGCGACGGATGATAAAGGTATAGTGTCCGTCGGCTTGGCGACGCATCGGGGTGGTGATGATGTTGGTGCCTTTGGTAATCAGCCGATTCTTGGTCACCTGTCCGTCAGGTGCGAAGCGGTAGGCGGAGATGGCTCCATGTACCATCACTGTGGTGCGACGCACGGGCTCTCTGGGGTCGTAGGTGTCGGATGCGTTGTTTGCCTCGTTGGTGATGAGGATGATGTCCTTACCGTTGACCACCATGTCGGTCTCGGTGTTCTCAGCGAAGTCGGCGTTGTTGCCGTTGTCGTGCATGATGGGGCGCATCCATACGATGGAACCCGTGGAGTCGACATTGATGAGCATCATACCATTATAATAGTATGTCTCGGTGGCCATGCCGTTGCCGGTATTCACCACTTTCTCGTGCCAGGTGCGTCCGTAAAGCACTGCGCCACCGTTGGGAGTGGCCACCTTGGTGCGGAGAGCGAGGAAGTTGACATCGGGCTTGAGGATTTCGGTAATCAGAGATGCGTTGTAGAACACTTGGGCGTCCTCTTTGGTGAAGAGGTGGCTGTCGGTGTTGACCAGGCGGTCGTTGGCCACGTCAAAGAGAAATGAGGAATAGCCGATGTAGACAGTGCCGGAGGTAACCACTTTACCAGCATTGAAGGTACCGGCCCAGCCGATGCCGCGGTCGGTCTCGAGGGCTGTAGCCAGCACTTTGTCGCCGAAGACATTGAGCAAGGCAAGTCCACCGAGTTTGTTGGTTGTGGTGCAGTGCCCGCGTTGGGTGCCGGAGGCCGTGCTGATGGAGAATTCTATGGCGGCACCGTCTTTCTTGCCGTCACCGTTGATGGCGCCAATGGTTGCCAGTCGACCGTCGTTGGTGGTCAGCACCTGCGAGAGTGCCGACACCTCCAGCGGATGCGACCATTGGAGTTGCATGGAGCGGTCGAAAACCATGGCATGGACCTCGGCCTGGTCGCCCTTCTCGTCGACAAAGGCATAGACGTAGCCGAAGTAGTTCTCTGCTGCCGACAAGCTGCACCAGTCGAGGACGTACTGCTTCTTTCCGATGGCAATGTCGACGAGCATGCGGTCGGTCACGATAGTGAACGAGGTCAGGTCGACGCACACATAGCGCAGGGCGTAGCGTTTCTTCTCGTTGGTGGTCAGGAGGACGTGCATCCGGTTGCCGTCGCGCTGCACATGATAGATAAAGCAGCCGGCGGCTTCGGGAACAGACACGCTGTGTATCTCGGTAAAGTCCATGTTTACCTCGCGGATCCAAATGCCTTTTGTCTTATAGAATGCGTTGACTTCGGGCTCGACGGAATAGTAATGCCCTTCGACATCGGCTTTGTCAATATGGAGCATCGTGGGCTGGTATCCCTTGGAATCGCCCTTCTCTCCAACGGTCAGCGAAATGTTCTGTGCACTGACGGAAAACGTTAGCAGCAGTGCTGTCACGAATAATGAAAGTGTTGAAAAATGTTTCATGGTTAATAGATTTTTGAAAGTGCAAAGGTACGCCTTTTTCGAGATATCGCCAAATGTTTTTTCGCCGTTTGCTTTTTTCTTTGTAATTTTGCAGCCACTTGAATCCAATGTGGTTGAGAAATAATATCCTAAGAAACACCTCTGTTGTAAGGTTCTGGCTGCTCACTGCGGCAGTGCTGGTGTTGTACGACCTTACGCCCCGCATCAATGGTTTCGACACTCCGTAATTACTTCTTGGCGGGTGAGCATCTGTGGCACGGGCAACTGGATTGTCTGCGGACGCCAGTCTATCCCTTGCTGCTGCAGTTCTTCAAGGTCTGCTTTGGCAATGCTGGCATTGTTGCCATAGTCATCTTGCAAAGCGTTGTCTACCTGTTTTCGGTTGCCTCGTTGCGGAACATCGCCCATAGCGTCATCAAGAGCCCCTTTGTCCGGCAATTGGTATCGGTTATGTATGTCGTCTGTGTGGCGCCTGGCTGGTGCAACGAACTTCTGACCGAGTCGTTGAGCATCTCTGGCTTCATCATACTGACCGATTGGGTGTTCCGATACATCAATCAGCCGTCGTGGCGCCGCTCGGTGGCCATTGCCATCATGACCGCCTTGCTCGTTTTCCTGCGTCCGACGTTTATATTCCTCTTCGCGGTGCTCCCGCTGGTATGGATTGTGCTATGGATGAGGAACAATCGTCGGATGATTCAGCTGACTTCCTTTGTCCTAACGCTGCTGTGCGTGCTTGGCTATCTGGGTTACTGCAAGGCGTACGAAAAGGAGTTTGGCGTGTTTTCATCCACCATGAGCTTTGTATGCAACGACGTTTACAACCTGAAAGACTGCAGCTGCTGGGACTTGGAACGTGTCGGAGACCCACTTGCCAGACAAGATCTCATGGAGGTTGATGAGCATTGGGAAGGCCACTACGGAGCGGTGTACAAGCTGGTCTGCGCCAATCCTGGCATCCTGAAACACATGGCGGACGGCTGCGGCGAGATGAAACGTTGTGCTGGACAAACGTTTGCACTACACCAATTGCAACTCACCGTGGCGAGTTTCGACAAGCGATTCAACGCGTCGGTCGATACGCATTCGCCACTTTCGGCAGTGCTTTTCTCTACCTCCTTGTTTCTCGCCCCGCCGCTGTCGCTCTTCTACGGACTCGTCGTTGTATCGTGCATTGCATTGGTTGTGTATTTTATACGAAGGCGTTCCGTCCCGTTGTATGGCTCAGTGATTATCCTTTCAGTAGCCGCCCAGTGTCTCGGCATCATCTTTTATGCCTCGGGCGACCACCAGCGGCTGCTCTTACCCGTCTATCCCGCCTTCCTGCTCCTTGCCGGAGTGGCTCTGGAAAAGCTTTTTGCCTTCTGGAAAGGTATGGATAACAATCTGGACAGATAGTAACAATTGCAGGGATGCAACAGGAAAAGGGTGCCTGTCAGGGCACCCTTCCGTATGTTTTGTATGTTTGTCGCTTAGCATAGTTCGTGGATCACGAGGCCGGAGCGAAGCTTGGGCTCAAACCATGTGGTCTTCGGAGGCATGATGTTGCCAGTGTCGGCAATGTCGATAATCTGCTTCATTGAGACAGGGTAGAGGGCGAAGGCGACCTTCATCTCGCCGTTGTCAACGCGACGTTTCAGCTCGCCGAGGCCACGGATGCCGCCGACGAAGTCGATGCGCTTGTCGGTGCGGAGGTCCTTGATGCCGAGCA
>CACXCY010000018.1 GCA_902766265.1 uncultured Bacteroidota bacterium | reverse complement strand
CGGCAGGGGGCGCTTTCTTGCCCATGCCCGAAGAAATATGTTGCAGATAATCCTAAATCACTAACATACAGACAGAAAAATATCTTCCATTGGGACGGTCGACTACGCACGCACGTGTGGTCGGACTACGCACGCATGTCTAGTCAGACTACGCACGCACGTCTAGTCAGAGGTCGCAAACAGATATTGTCAATAAACATATATTCAAACAATTACAATTTTTCATACACATTGGTCCCGAGGTCGGGGAGTCCCCTATTCTCCAGGGCCGAACTCTTTGCGTCCCCTACGCTCGGGAGGCACGTAGCCGGGACGGAAGATGCGACGCTGCGTCAGGTAGAGCCCGAAGGCCAACGCCGCGCCCAGCACGTCGCTGATGGTGCAGCTGCACCACACGCCCCACAGCCCGTCGCCGCCCAGACGCTGCCACACCACCGGCACGAGGTATATCATCGGTATCAGGAAGAGCACCTGGCGCGACAAGCTCGTCACGATGGCAATCCACGGCTTGTCGATGGACTGGAAGAACTGCGAGTTGGTGATGGTGTAGCCCACCAGGGGGAACATCACCGCCAGAAAACGCATGCCAGGGATGCCCAGACGAATCATCTCGGCATCGGTGGTGAAACAGCGCATCATCGCCCCCGGCACCACCACAGCCAGCAAAGCACCCACCAGACCAAACAGCACATCAATCTGCATCGAAAGCCAATACACCCTCTTCAACCTTCCCATCTGCCCCGCACCGTAGTTGTAGCCCGCAATGGGCTGCATGCCCTGGCACAGGCCCAGCATCAGCAGCACCAGCATCGAGAGGAACGTGTTGATGACCCCGTAGGCACCCACCGCCAAGTCGCCCCCATAGTATATCAGCTGCCTGTTGAGCAACGCCACGACAGCTGACGCCGCCACATTCATCGAGAACGGACTGATGCCAATGGCCAGCACGTTGCGGAAAATATATAGTTTCGGAGCCCACCCGTGACGGCGGAAACGGATGAACGACGTCTTCTGCACAAAATGCGCCACCGAAAAGATTGAAGACACTGCCATAGAGATAGTCGTGGCCCACGCCGCACCTGCAATGCCCCACCCCAGCACACAAATGAACACAGCGTCCAACACGATGTTGAGCACCGCGCCACCCGCCAGGATGAACATCGACTTGGTAGGATAGCCCGACGCACGGATGAGACCCGCCAGGTTGAACGTCACCGTCGTCAGGAACATGCCCGGCAACACGATGACCATATACTCACGCGCATAGGCAATCGTGGCCTCCGACGCACCGAAAGCCGACAATATGGCATCCATCTTCAGATATCCGCCCAGCACAAAGACAAGCCCAAAGAAGAACGTCAGCAGCATGCTGTTGCCGAGAATCTTCTCAGCCCAGCGCACATCCTTGCGCCCCAGCACGATGCTCATGCGTGCCGCCGAACCTGCACCTACCAGCGAACCGAAAGCGTGCACTATGTTCATGATAGGCATCGTGATAGCCAGGCCCGATATGGCCAACGCCCCGACATACTGCCCGAGAAACACACGGTCGCAGATGTTGTAGACCGACGCTATCAGCTGGCTCACCACCGAGGGCAGCGCATATATCCACAGCAACTGCCCGATGGGCTTGGTCTCTAACTCTTGTGTCTTATCTATGATTGCCATTGCAGCGGTCGTCTTTGCTTATGAAACAGTTTTCTTGCAGCGGTTCTCCAAGGCGCGGAAAGCGTTGTAGGCCACAAAGCCGCTGGCCAACTCGATACTGCGCTCGTCGACTATCAGGTTGGGACGATGCAGGTTGCAGAACGGTGTGTCCGGCACATGGACACCCACCCTGAAATAGCAGGCAGGAATCTTCTGGGCAAAGAAAGCGAAGTCCTCGGCCGTCATACGCATGTCGAGCCAGTCCACCTTGTCGGCGCCGAGATAGGCACAGCCGTTGTCGTAGACCTGCTGCGTGCACTGGTCATCGTTGACCACGTAGGGATAGCCGTAGTCGATGAACAAGTCGCACGAACCGCCCATACTCTCGGCAATACCGCAACTGATTTTGCGAATCTTGTCGTGTGCCTCAAGGCGCCATTTCTCGTCAAAGGTGCGGATGATGCCCTCCATCTTCACCTCATCGGGGATGATGTTGGTTCTTCCGCTGCCTATGAATTTGCCGAACGACAGCGTGGTGGGCATCATCGGCGACGCATTGCGCGACACCACCTGCTGCAACGCCACCACGATGTGCGACGCGATAAGGATGGGGTCCACGCTCAAATGCGGCGTGGCACCATGGCCGCCCACCCCTTTCACCGTCCAATAAAGCTCGTCGGTCGAAGCCATGTATTTGCCTTTGCGCATGCCGATGCGGCCGCACTCCATCTCAGGCAGGCAGTGAAACGAATATATCTCGTCGGGAGTCACCTCGTCGAAGAGACCATCGTCCATCATCATCCGCGCGCCGCCAGGGTACATCTCCTCCGAGGGCTCGAATATCAGCATCACGCTGCCGTGCAGCTGGTCTTTGAGAGCGGACAGAATCTTGGCCGCGCCCAGCAGTGACGACGTGTGCATGTCGTGGCCGCAGGCATGCATCACGCCAGGGTTCTCCGAAGCGAACGGCAGTCCCGTGGCCTCCTCCAGCGGCAGAGCGTCGTAGTCGGCGCGCAGTGCCACGCAATAGCTGTCCGGCTCTATGCCGCCGCGTATCATGGCCATGCAGCCCGTGCGGCCGATGCCCGTCTTGGGGTTGAGGCCGAATTCGCGCAACTTGGCAGCCACAAACTCCATCGTCTTGTATTCCTGCTGCGAGAGCTCCGGATGGCGATGCAGATGCCGCCGGCATTCTATCACCTCCTCCCGCTGTCCGTGGGCCAGTTGCTTTATGGTATCAATGAGTTGTTGTGTCATGTTTTATCTTTTATCAGACCATCCAATTATACTATTCCAAGCTTCCTTTTCAGCTCTGCGTTTTCAGTCCTCAGACGATTGTTTTCTTCTTCAAGGTCTTTCATCCTAGTGTCTAATTTCTGACGATAGCCGGTGCGGACGGCATGCATCCGCTCCTTGATACCACCATCCTCCTTGAATCGCTCCTCAAGATGCTTCAGATAGGAATCGAACATCTTGTCGGTAAAGTGACACACCGTCAACGCCATGTTGCAGAACTCTTCGGCACTGAGCTTTTCTGCTAACGGCTGATAAGCAGCATAGTCATTGTTCTGTCGGCAGAAATCAAGCATGGACCCGTAACGCGGGTGGCTGTTATCCCAGACCGGTAGCGAGTGCTTCTTCAAATAGTCCTCATAATCCTCACGCAGCTCCTGAAAGCTGGCACGTGCCACATTGATCAGTTTTACCTCCGTTTCACTGCTCGTCATGGCCGCCTCACACCCCTCCACTATGTTCTGTTTGCCGCTACGGGCAGCTTGGTTCATCTGGTCGACGGTACGGTCGCCGTAGAGTGGGAGGAATCGCTTGCAAAACACATCCGTCAACAATACCAATGTCTCAGATTTCTGATACAAACGGAGGTCTTTGTATTTGGGGACCTGCTTGTAGATGGAGGTGTATTGCATCGTTTTTCTGCTTTTTTTTCTTGGGTAACTAGTAGTGCTAGTATTTCTAGTATCTCTAGTATCTCTAGTTGTACTAGTCATACTAGTCCTACTAGCTATACTAGTTGTACTAGCCATACCAGAGCTGCTGGTTCTCCTGGTTCCTACACTTTCGCTATCTTTATCTGTGTATTCTGGCCGTCAAGGAGTTCAATGGGTGTGCCATCCTTCATCTCGGGCACCAGCGTGAGGCGGTCGGTGAGCGTCTCGTTGCAGATGTAGTCCATGTGGCGGCGCACCGCGTTGTCCCATTCGCCGCTGACGAGGTCCACGACAATGCGGTCGGTCACGTCGAAGCCCTCTTTGCGGATGTTCTGTATGCGGTTCACCAACTCACGGGCGATGCCTTCATCCACCAGGTCGGGAGTCAGCGTGATGTCGAGAGCCACCGTGAGCATGCCTTCGTTGGCCACCACCCATCCGGGGATGTCCTGCGTGGCTATCTCCACGTCGGAGAGGAGTATCTCCACGGGCCGTCCCTCGATGGTGAGGTCGCAACGGCCCTCGTTCTCGAGGGCGGCAATCTGCTGCTGGCTGAAGCCGAGGATGGCGGCGCTGATGGCCTTCATTATCTTGCCGTAGCGCGGACCTAGGGTCTTGAAGTTGGGCTTGATGCTCTTGACCAGCATATTGTTGGCGGCATCGAGAAACTCTATCTCCTTCACGTTGACCTCGCTGCATATCAGATGCTGCACGGCCTCTATCTGGCTGCGCACATGGTCGCCCGACACGGGGATGGTTATCTTGGCGAGCGGCTGACGCACACGCAAACTGCTCTTCTTGCGCAAGGCCAGCACCATGGAGCATATCTGCTGGGCCAGCTGCATGCGCTCCTCGAGCGACTTGTCTATCAACGCCTCGTTCACTGTGGGGAACGACGCGTGGTGCACCGAAGCCACCTCCAGGCGATGTGTCACGGCGTTGAGGTCAAGGAACATCCGTTCGCTGAAGAAAGGAGCTATGGGAGCCATGAGGCGTGCCAACGTCTCCAGACAGGTATAGAGCGTCTGATAGGCCGAAATCTTGTCCTCCGTGTAGTCGCCCTTCCAGAAGCGACGGCGGCAGAGGCGCACATACCAGTTGCTCAGGTAGGCGTCGACAAACTCCTGCACGGCGCGGCCCGCCTTGGTGGGTTCATAGTCGGCGTAGGCCTCGTCCACGGTCTTGACCAAACTGTTGAGCTGGGAGAGAATCCAGCGGTCTATCTCGGGGCGACGCTCGTTGGGGAGGTCTGGCTCCTTGTACTCGAAATGGTCGAGGTTGGCATAGAGGGCGAAGAAGCTATAGGTGTTGTAGAGGGTGCCGAAGAGCTTGCGGCGCACCTCGTCCACGCCTTCCACATCGAACTTCAGGTTGTCCCACGGCTGCGAGTTGGTAATCATGTACCAGCGGGTGGCGTCGGGGCCGTATTTACCGATGGTCTCGAAGGGGTCCACCGCATTGCCGAGACGTTTCGACATCTTGTTGCCGTTCTTGTCGAGCACCAGGCCGTTGGAGATGACGTTCTTGAACGCCACGCTGTCGAACGCCATGGTGGCGATGGCATGGAGGGTGTAGAACCATCCGCGTGTCTGGTCGACGCCCTCGGCGATGAAGTCGGCGGGGAACTGGTCGGGCCTCAGGTCGCCACCCATGTAGTGTATCTGGGCATAGGGCATGGCGCCGCTGTCGAACCAGACGTCAATCAGGTCGGGTTCGCGGGTCATCCTCTTGCCCGAGGGCGAGACGAGCACCACGTTGTCGATATAGGGACGGTGCAGGTCGAAGGCCTTGAAGTCGTCGCTGCCGTAGGGGTTGTCCTTCATGAATCCGGCGGCCACGGCCTTGTCAATCTCGCTGCGCAGCTCGGCCACGCTGCCTATGCACTTCTCCTCCTTGCCGTCGTCGGTGCGCCAGATGGGCAGAGGTGTCCCCCAGTAGCGGGAGCGGCTGAGGTTCCAGTCCACGATATTCTCGAGCCAGTTGCCGAAGCGGCCGGTGCCGGTGGCTTCGGGTTTCCAGTTGATGGTCTTGTTGAGTTCAATCATGCGGTCGCGCAGGGCGGTGGTGCGGATAAACCAGCTGTCCAGGGGGTAGTAGAGCACCGGCTTGTCGGTGCGCCAGCAGTGGGGATAGCTGTGGGTGTGCTTCTCGCTCTTGAAGAGCTTGCCCTCGTTCTTGAGCATGACGACAATCTCGATGTCGAGCGACATGTCCTTGTCGGTCTTGGTGGCGTCGTAGGCGTTCTTGACGTACTTGCCTTCGTAGGGTTTGTAGCGCTCCACGTCGACCTTGGCCTCGACAAAGGCGGGGTCGAGGGTGTCGAGCAGACAGAAGCGACCCTGGCGGTCGACCATGGGCATCTGGCGGCCGTCGCGGTCGAACATCAGCAGCGAGCCGATGCCGGCCTTCTTGGCCACGCGGGCGTCGTCGGCGCCGAAGGTGGGGGCGATGTGCACGATGCCGGTACCGTCCTCGGTGGTCACGTAGTCGCCCAGGATGATGCGGAACGAGTCGTCCTTGCCGTCCCAGCGCTCGGTCTTGCCGCCGTCGCCCACGGCTGTGGGTTTGACCCAGGGGATGAGCTGCTCGTAGCGCAGCCCTTCGAGGTCGGTACCCTTGCAGGTGGCCAGCACCTCATAGGGCAGTTCCTTGTCGCCCGGCTTGTAGTCCTCGAAGCGGGCGTCGGGGTTCTTGAAGAAGGAGCCCATCAGCGGGGCGCCCAGGATGACGACGCAGGGGTCGCCGCTATAGGGGTTGACGGTGCGGACAAAGTTGTAGTCGATGGAGGGTCCCACGCAGAGGGCGGTGTTCGACGGCAGGGTCCACGGGGTGGTGGTCCACGCTATGGCGTAGAGCGGCAGTCCCTGGGTGTCGGCCGTGAGGCGCGATGCGGCGGCGGGGTCGGTGATGCGGAACATGGCCACGCAGGTGGTGTCCTTCACGTCGCGGTAGCAGCCGGGCATGTTCAGCTCGTGGCTCGAGAGGCCGGTGCCGGCGGCGGGCGAGAAGGGCTGTATGGTGTAGCCCTTGTAGAGCAGCCCCTTGTCGTAGAGACGCTTCAGCAGGTACCAGAGCGTTTCGATATACTCGTTGTCGAAGGTGATGTAGGGATGCTCCAGGTCGACCCAGTAGCCCATCTGGCGGGTGAGCTCGTCCCAGAGGTCTTTGTATTTCAGCACCTCCTGGCGGCAGGCCTGGTTGTATTCGTCTACGCTGATTTTCTTGCCGATGTCCTCCTTGGTGATGCCGAGGTTCTTCTCCACGCCGAGCTCCACGGGCAGTCCGTGGGTGTCCCAGCCGGCTTTGCGCTCCACGAGGTAGCCCTTCTGCGCCTTGTAGCGGCAGAAGACGTCCTTGATGGTGCGGGCCATGACGTGGTGGATGCCCGGCTTGCCGTTGGCCGACGGGGGGCCGTCGTAGAACACGAAGGACGGATGGCCCTCGGCGAGACGCTGGCCTTGCTCGAAGGTCCGTTCTGTTTCCCATAACTTGCGCACTTCCTCACCAATCTGGGTAAGGTTCAATTGCTTGTATTCTTTGTATTGCATAGACAAATGGTTTCTTGTTTGCTTTGGTTCTTGCTCCGTGGGGAGCCGGTATGCCCGTGGGGGTGGGCTCAGGGGGTCCTGATGCCGCGCACTTCGACGCGTGCCAGCAGGCGCTGCTGCTCGCTGACGCACACTTCGTAGAGGCAGGTTGTGGTGCCGTGGTGCAGGCACCGTGCCGAGGCCTCGAGCGTGTCGCCGCGCGGTTGGGCGAGGAAGTGGACGGAGCTTTCGAGCGACACCCAGTGGAGCTCTCCCGTGGCGGCCTCGCCGGCGTTCATGGCTATGGCGGCGGCAAAGTCGGCCAGGGTGTAGTAGACGCCGCCCATCACGGCGCCGCGGGCGTTGCGGTGGTGCGGCTGCAGGGCCAGACGGCAGCGGGCGCTGCCCTGGCGGCCGGAGGCGCCGGCGCTGTCAACCACGGCGCCCGTGGCCTGGGTGGCGTAGCGGTCGTCGGCAAAGCAGCGGCGTGCCCATTCGGTGAGGTTCTGCTGTGAGGTGCTGCCCATTCGCGTCCCACCTATCGCGCCAAGCCGAGCTTGCGCATCATGTCGGGTTTAATCTGTTCGTCGAAAATCTGGCTGTAGTTGTCGAACGAGTAGCGCACGTAGTCGTTGTTGACGATGTACCAGAGTATCTTCTGGAAGTCGTAGGCCGACTGGTAGCCCTCGAGGATCTGCATGATGGTGCGTTGCGGGGTGAAGATGGCGAAGGAGGGGTAGCCGGTCTTCTCGCCGAGGATGATGGTCTTGAACTGGTGGGTGCCGGGGTGGCCGTTGGCATGGGCGGGCGTGCCGGTGAAGCGGGCGCCGTTCCAGATGAAGTCGTCGTTGCCCTCGGCGTTGAACTTCACGGGGACGAAGTACTTGTTCAGGATGGCGCTCACCACCTGGTCGTTGAAGGTCTCGCGGTCCATGCGCTTGCACCATCCGCACCAGGAGGTGGAGAAGTCGACGAAGATCATCTTTTGGTTCGTGCTGTCGAGAGCGGCGGCCTGCTGGATGGTCTTCCAGTCGACCTGCGCCATGGCGGAGCCGCCCAGCAGGGCACCCAGCACGAGGAGGAGAATTGCCTTTTTCATGGTCTTGTTGTTTTATGATTAATCACTTTTTAGTTCTGTTTCAACTCACTATATTGCACCCTCTCCCTTAGGGCACAATGCAAAGATACTCTTTTTATGTCATTTTAAGGCGGTTTGGAGGCATTAAATGTGGAAAAAAACGGCTGGGCGGGCCGACGGGGGACAGCTGGGCAGGCCGACGGGGGGCGGCGGGGCCGGCGACGGGGGCGGAAAAGATGCGGGGCGG
>CACXCY010000017.1 GCA_902766265.1 uncultured Bacteroidota bacterium | reverse complement strand
GCCGCCGAGGTCGCGCGAACGCTGCACCCAGCCGGCAAGGGTCACTGTCTGTCCCACATTGGCGAGGCGGAGCTCGCCGCAAGTATTAGTCCTATACATTGTTCGGTAGATTATTCTGAAAAGATTTCGACTACAAAAGTACTATCTTTTTGTGACATGGAGAAAATATTTTTGCCACAAGCATGATTTCGCCTCTCTCCTGCCCCTTTCACCGAGGGATTCCGACGCCCACTAAGGCACGGTAGGCATGACCTTGGAAGGCAACCCAATCGGCAAATCCTCATGTGGTGTTTTACAACAACTTCGGTGCTCCACTTTGTTTCACCATAGTGACACACTTTGTTTCATCGTAGTGACACACTTTGTTTCACCGTGGTGGCACACTTTGTTTCACCGTGGTGGCACACTCTGTCTCACCGAGGTGAGACACTTTGTCTCAACGAGATGAAACAATATGAGACACCGAAGTATCTATGCATCAATCGATAGTATTCCTCTGGCACGCATGTCTGAAAAAGGAAGCGTGCAGGGCTCGGGAGCTCTTGCGAGTCGTTCCACCCTGCACACTTGCCCGACGGTGATGTCGGGAAACCATGGCCGTCGCCACCGTCCTATTCCACAGGAGCCGCTTCGGCTTCAACGGTGGGTTCGGCAGCGGGTTCGGGCTCGGCAGCAGGTTCCACTGCCTCGACCACCGGCTCCTCAACGGGCTTGGGCTCCCACACCCAACGGCCCTGCGTCATCTTGAAGCCGACGACAAACACAGCACCCAGAATGACAATCCAGAGGAGCAGTTTCTTCCACCAAGCCATCTTCTTCTCGGCGAAGGGGTCCTTGGCCACAATCTTCGGGTACTTGGCCATGCTAGTCAGCGTGGCGCCGAAGGTGGTGTTGATTTTCACGTTACTGTTGATGGCCCAGCCGTTGGCGTTGAGTACGGGACCTAGGTTGCGCTTGCGGAGCTTGAGCCATGCCAGGAGCATCGAGGGGCCGCTGATGATGACCACCACAGCGACAACCAGCAGGATGACATTGTACCACTTGGCAGTGACAAATCCGCCCAACGAGGCCAGGGCGCCGCCGATGGCACCGATGGCCAGTCCGATGGCGGCAAAGATACCGGCAAACTTGGCTATGTCGAACATCTGAGCTTTCTTCTCGTTGGCCTTGGCTTCGGCCTCGGCACCCTCCTGCTTGACGGTGAGGTTGGTCGTGGCCGAGTCGGCCTTGGAGGTCATCTCGTCAAACTGCTTGCTCTCCTTCTCCGAGGCGCTCTTGGTAATCTTGTCGGTCACCCAGTTGCCGAACTTGCGGTAGGGGCTCCAGAAGGCCTGACGCACGCTGATGGGGCTGTCGATAATCTTGGTGACAGTGGCGTCCCAATCCTGACCGGCGCGGTCGTAGAAGATGGCGTTCTTGCCCTCGTGCAGACCTCCGATGTCACCGTCGGTCAAAGCCGCCACGATGTCCATCTGCGAGCCGTCCTTCGACACGCAGTGGCAATAGATGAGGTATATGCCGCTCTTGCCCGCCGACGCGGTGCTCCGTCCCATGTCGGACACCTTGACGCAAAGGTCGCAGCAACGCTGGTCGATATAGAGCTTGCCGACCTGGAAGATGGCCATACTATCGTCGTCGCGGCGGTAGAAGTCTTTAAACACGACATAGTTGTGCAGCAGGGTGAAGTAATCGCGGCAGTAGCGCACCAAACGCTCCACAGGGGCGATGGCGGCGGCATGGGCCTCCAATTGGGCAGCCACGGCCTCCTCCATAGCGGTGGCACCAGCGGCTTTCCATGCGGTGTAGCCGTCCACCTTGGCCAGCACGGCATTCCACTCCTCCTCGCTGAGGGTCTCCTTGCCCTGCAACTCGGGCACCGCCGACACAAGCGCCGTCATCTGGGCCTGCCAGGCAGGGTTGATGCCGCCAGCCAGGGGCAGCAAGGCCTCCTTCACAGGACGGGCCAGCGGGTAGGTGGCTATCTCGTCCACGCTGTCGCTAAGGTTGTTGCCGCTGATGGTGGCAATCTTCTCCACCTGGACATCAAGCACCGGGGCGGCCTCGCCGTCGAACTGCACCAGCTTGCAGCGCATGAACCAGTCGGCCACCTTGGCACGGACAGCGTTCACGGCTGCCTCAGCGTCGTCGCTGCCTTCGCCGTAGGGCGGCTCGTAGGGCTCTGCGTCGGCACTCTTGTATTCCTCCTTGCATTTCTCCTCGAATACGGCCAGATAGTCGTTCACATCCTGCAACGAAATCTCCTCCTTCTCCACACCAATGCTCTTCAATATGAGTCGGGCCGACTCGAGAACCTGCTTGCCCTCGTCGGTGTCGGTCTTAATACGGGAGAAGGCGATGCTGTCCTTGCCCTCGAGCAGGTAGTCCATATCGGTCAACACATTGCGGAGCCACTGGGCAGCAGCCACCACCTCGTTGACGCGAATCTTGCCGTCCTTGTCGGCGTCCATCAGCGACAAGGTGCGCTCGTCAAACTCCAGACCCTTCACAGGACAGCTCAGCACTGTCCAGAGCTTCTGGTCCAGTTCGTCAAGGTGCGCAATGTCGGCACCTGTTTCAATGTTCACGCGGGTCACTCCACCCACCGTGCAGAACTTCCATTCGTAACCGTTCTTGGAAAGAAGATTTGTAATCTTTGCCATAATTGTTGAAGTATTATTGTTTTGATTGTTTCAATTCTGTTTCTCCAGCAGAAAGCTCACAGGACGGAATCCGTCGTTGCAGCTAATCATCGCGCTGTCGGGATTCTTCATCCAACCATCATAGAAGTTGCCTTCGCCGCGGCTCAGCGCCTCCACAAAGGGACGCATGCTCTCCCAGGCACTGTCGCAGAGACCCTCGGGCTTACGGCCTTCATGGCTCACCCACGCCTGCCCCTCACTCACGTCGCAAGTATGCTCGATGGGATTCTCGTATCGGGCTTGCAGGTCTTTGTAGTCGGCCTTACGTATGACTGTTATCTTGACGTCGTACATGCGGCTATTTCACTTTGATATGTACTGCGCGGCGCATCAGGGCATCCCACCAACGGGTAGGCAGCACGTTATGCAGGAACACCAGCAGGTGGGAACCTCGGCCAGTGCGGTAGCGTGCATGCGGACGACGACGGTCGACGGCACGCAGGATGGTGCGGGTAATGACATGCGGCGAAGAGAAAAGGTTGGAGCTGTAGCCATAGTGCATCACATCGGCGAAACGTCCGCCGTCGGTCTCATAAGGAGTGCCTGCCGACGATTCCTTCAGATGGCGTGCGGCGATGATGCCCCAGTCGGTCTTGATGCCACCGGGCTCTATCAGCACCACGTCGATGCCAAAGGGTTTCACCTCTATGCGCAGCGCGTCGCTCAGGGCTTCCACAGAGAACTTCGACACGTTGTACCACCCTCCAAAGGGAAGCACTATCTTGCCGGCGATGGACGACGTGTTGACGATGCGTCCCGAACCCTGCCGTCGCATGGTCGGCAACACCAGCTGGCAGAGACGTGCCAAGCCGAAGACGTTGACTTCCTGCTGACGACGCGCCTCCTCCATCGTCACATTCTCCACCGAGCCGAAATAGCCATAACCAGCATTGTTGACCAGCACGTCTATCCGACCTTCCTTGTCCAGTACGGTTTT
>CACXCY010000016.1 GCA_902766265.1 uncultured Bacteroidota bacterium | reverse complement strand
GATCGACGAGCCGGATGTGAACGACACCATCAGCATACTGCGTGGACTGAAGGAGCGTTACGAGGTTCACCTCAAGGTGCGTATCAAAGACGAGGCCATCATCGCCGCCGCCGAGCTCTCCAACCGTTACATCAGCGACCGCTTCCTCCCCGACAAGGCCATCGACCTGATCGACGAAGCCGCCGCCAAGCTGCGCCTCGAGATTGATTCCGTCCCCGAAGAATTGGACGAGATAGAGCGCAAGATACGCCAGCTCGAGATTGAGCGTGAGGCCATCAAACGCGAGAACGACGAGGACAAACTGGCAGCCCTGACCTCGCAGCTGGCCACCCTCAACGAGGAGCGCAGCCAAATGAAAGCACGTTGGCAGAGCGAGAAAACCCTTGTCGAAGCCATACAGACGGAAGTCAAGAACATAGAAAGCTACAAGTTCGAAGCCGAACAGGCCGAGCGTTCGGGCGACTATGGCCGCGTGGCCGAACTGCGCTACGGTCGCATCAAGGACGCCGAGCGACATGTCGAGGAGCTGAAGTTGCAACTCAAAGAGATGCAGGCCGACAACGCCATGATAAACGAAGAGGTGGATGGAGAGCAGATAGCCGAGGTGGTCAGCAAATGGACCGGCATCCCCGTCACCCGTATGCTGCAAAGCGAAAAGGAGCGTCTGCTCAATCTGGAGTCGGAACTTCATAAGCGGGTGGTAGGCCAAGATGAAGCCATCAACACCATAGCCGATGCCATCCGTCGTAGCCGTACCGGCTTGTCCGACGCCAAACGACCCATAGGCAGTTTCCTCTTCCTTGGTTCCACGGGAGTGGGCAAGACCGAACTGGCCAAGGCCCTGGCCGAGGTGCTGTTCGACGATGAGGACATGATGGTGCGTATCGATATGACCGAATATCAGGAACGTCACAGCGTGAGTCGTTTGATAGGAGCGCCTCCGGGATATGTGGGCTATGACGAGAGCGGGCAGCTCACAGAGGCCGTGCGTCGCAAACCATATAGTATAGTTCTGTTCGATGAGATAGAAAAGGCGCACCCCGATGTGTTCAATATCTTGTTGCAAGTGCTGGAGGATGGCCGTCTGACAGATAATAAAGGTCGTGTGGCAGATTTCAAGAACACCGTTATTATCATGACCTCCAACATGGGCAGCCATATCATCCAAGAGAAACTTGCCGACATTGACAATGTGAACAGCCAGTACGTCCTCGACGAGACCAAGAACGAGGTGATGGGAATGTTGAAACAGCAAGTCCGCCCCGAATTCCTGAATCGTATCGACGAAATCATCATGTTCCGTCCGTTAACGAAGAAACAGATACGTGAGGTTGTCAAGATACAGCTCAAACTGGTGAGCAATATGCTTGAGAAGAATGAGATTGTTGTCAGCGCCACCGATGAGGCCGTCAATCATCTGGCCGAAATCGGCTATGACCCTGCTATGGGAGCGCGCCCCATCAAACGTGTTATTCAGCGCGAGATACTCAATGAGTTGTCGCGTGAGATATTGCAAGGCAAAATCAGTTCTTCGGACAATATCATCATAGATGTCATAGATGGACAGTTCTGCTTCTATAATCCCAAATGATTAGCACTTCGACTTTGCTCAAGAGGCGCCGCAATCATGCAGTGCCTCTTTTTTTTGTATCATATTATTGGGAAGTAAAAACAATGATATTGAGCGGGATTGCGTCAAGGTTGTGAACGTTTTGCTGTGGCGTGACAAAATTAATCAGCTCATGTCGTTTTTTTTTAGTAATTTTGACACCTGTATTTATAGATTTGAGATATGGAAAATTACATAGTATCAGCACGTAAGTATCGCCCATCTACTTTTAAAAGCGTCGTAGGGCAATCGCACATCACCGATACGCTGAAGAACGCCATACGTAGTGGGAAGCTGGCGCAGGCCTTTCTCTTTTGTGGTCCGCGCGGTGTCGGCAAGACCACATGTGCACGTATATTGGCCAAGACAATCAATTGCTCTCACCTGACAGATGATACGGAGGCATGCAACGAATGCGATTCGTGCCGCGACTTTAACGGTGGAGCGTCAATGAATATTTTTGAGCTCGACGCAGCGTCCAATAATAGTGTTGATGACATTCGAGAATTAATCAAGCAGGTCTCGGTTCCCCCTCAGGTGGGTAAATATAAGACATATATTATTGACGAGGTTCACATGCTGTCGCAGGCGGCATTTAATGCTTTTCTTAAGATACTGGAAGAACCGCCTGCCTATGTTAAGTTTATCCTTGCCACTACAGAAAAACAGAAGATTATTCCCACGATTCTGTCACGGTGTCAAGTGTTCGACTTCAAGCGTATCAAGGCCGATGACATTGTGTCCCACTTGAAATATGTTGCAGAACAAGAGGGGGTGAAATATGAGGATGAGTCACTGCATCTTATCGCACGTTCGGCCGAAGGTGGTCTTCGTGATGCATTGTCTCTCTTTGATCAACTGGTTGGATTTACCAATGGCAATCTGGTTTATAAGCTTTGCATCGAGAACCTTAACATACTCGATGACGACTACTATTTCCGTTTCGTTGATTATTTTCGCAGTGGTGATATATCCAATGCCCTATTGTTGTACCAGGATGTGATTGACAAAGGTTTCGATGGACAACATTTTATTACAGGTCTATCTGAACATCTGCGTAATCTTTTGGTCTCTCTTGACCCTCCAACACATAAGCTGCTTGAAGTCAGCGAGCAATCTCGTTTGCGTTATGGCGAGCAAGCTACCAATTGCGGTATTGCCTTGTTGTTGAAATATCTGGAAGTGTCTTCTGACTACGAATATCGTTTTCGCGAAGCAACCAACAAACGCCTCTTCGTCGAAGTGTGTCTTATGCGGCTGGCCTCTCTCTGTTCACAATTGGTGCAGCAACCTACACAGAGAGCCAGTTAGATAGCAAGAACGCCACAAGCGGAACATATAAATCTACAGTCCACTCCCACAACATCGGCGCAACCGATGGCAACGGATTCATGTATGGCAGGCGGAAATGCTGCTGAAGTTACTGTTGCATCCACATCAAAATCCCCTGATTCGAATCAGTTGGAGAATAAAAGCGACAAAGACGATGCGCAGAATATCTCCAGTAATCCCCCCGTTCGCATTCCGTCTCGCAGCACAGTATCGGTTTCGTTATCCGATGTAATCAGTCAGCAGCAGCCCATCAATCCTGTTGCGGTAGAGGTCAAGCCGCTCACTCAGGAGCTTTTGCAGCAGATATGGGACAGCTATATTGAGAATCATAAGGATGACACCCGTCTGGTAGAAGCAATGAAGGAACGCAAACTGATTGTCAAAGACGAAAATCTTTTTGAGGTGGTCTTGCCCAGCGGATATTATGAGAAGGATTATAAAGTGTTCCAGACCGATTTGTTGGAATACATGCGTCGCCAAACAGGACATGTTCAACTCCAGATGAAGATGTTGGTTGATGCTCCTCAACATGAAGCAAAAGCATATACACCGAAAGACAAGTATGAGGCAATGCTTAAAATGAATTCGGAGTTGGCTCGTTTCAGGATTTTGTTCAGTGAAATAGACTTTTAGGATTGTCTCCGCGGACATGACACGATGTCTTCTGTGACTTCAAATGTTATAATGTTATGGGATCAACCATCATATTTTTAGGGATTCTGATATTTCTGGCTCATCTTTTCAACGCTATATTCAGTAGACGCCGTATTCCCGATGTGTTGTTCCTCCTGACAATAGGTATTTTGATTGGCCCCGTGTTACATTTTGTCCGACCGGAAATGTTTGGCACTATCGGTCCAGTCTTTGCCTCACTCACCCTTTTGTTTATTCTTTTTGACAGTGGAGCAGATATTAGTATTGATGCTTTGCAAAGTTCGTGGAAAGGATTTGTCCAAGTAACGTTTTTCTCTTTTATACTTTCAATGGGCATCGTTGCCGTGGTTGGACATGTTATTGGCCTGGAGTGGAATGCAGGTATGCTATTAGGATCTATGGTGGCGGGCACAGGTGCCTCTATAGTTATTCCGCTGGTTCGACAGATGAGAGTAAGTGAGTACACAGCAACAGTCCTGTCGCTTGAGAGTGCGTTGTCGGCAGTGTTGGGTATCGTTGTTGCGCTTGCTTTTATTGAAGGATATGAGATGGGCTCCATGAATGTGGGCTCCATAGT
>CACXCY010000015.1 GCA_902766265.1 uncultured Bacteroidota bacterium | reverse complement strand
GCATCATGGCGACGGAAAGTGATATTTTCAAGTTTGCAGTTTTCATGTCTTTAGGTTTTATTGTTTTGTTAGTTATTTAGTTATAATAAATATATGTTAGTATTCATTATATAGTAGAACTTGCAAATGTACGATTTTTTTTCTTACCTCAGACGGTGCAGTCAACAATCATTCATTTTGCCAATTCAAAAAAAGTGCATACCTTTGCATCTTGAAAGACGAAACAAACCGATGGCCAATTGCCTTGTATTTGCCAACCAATTAGAACATTTTCAATATGATTAGCTTAAGATCAATATGGATATTCCTGGCTGTGGCGGCACTGGTGGTGTCGCTGGCGGCCTGCACCGAAAAGGAGACCAAGAACGACCAAGGCGGCTCCAACAATAACCTTGCCGGCCAGATAGTCGGCACCTGGCATTCGGAGCACATCTATATCAACGGCGAGGAGCACCGGATGTCCATGACCATCGTCATGAACGCCGATGGCACAGGCCGCATCGGCAGCAGCGACGAGCCCATCCGCTGGAGCGCCAACGGCAACTCCATACAGGTTACCTCGCCCAACAGCAACACTTACTCTTTCACTGTGACGTCCATCACTGCGACCAACATGGTGCTGACCGGCAACACCATCCCCGGCACCGAACAGCAGGGCGCGTTCGAGGGGCACTACATCAAAGCGACAAATTCTTAAATAACATACAACATGAAGAAAGCATTCACACTCCTGATGGCCGCCATGTTCGCGACGGCCGTCGTCTCCTGCAACAAGGATGAAAAAGAAGACACCGATAACAAGGACAACAACACTCCGGTAGAGGCCGCTGCCAACACGGCTGTCATCGACGGACACACCCTGCATCTGGACTGCCGTTACTCGATAGAGTCGAGCGGACGCGGCTATCTCGACGGCGAGAGCGTCGAGGTTCTGGACTCTGTGCCCTGCCTCTCCGTCCGCGGTGATGTCACCCAGAAGAACCGTACCTACGACCTGTCGAGCCACATTGTCGACGCTGACTACGCCTTCGGTTTCGGCGTGAACCTCGGCGACACCACCTTCAACTACTTCCAACAGGACAACCATGTGGATGGAGACCCGCTTTTCTACGGCACCATCAACGAACAGGAGTACCCCAACGGTGCCTTCCAGAGCGGCACGCTGACCATCAACTGCACCAGCGAGCTCCTGACCTACAAGATTCTCGGTGTGCTGCGCAACGGCAAAGCTGTCAGCATCCACATCAGCATCCCCGCCTCGGAATGGGAGACGCTCCCTTGGTAGGACGCCATCCCCGGGCATGAGACGCTTGGGGGCACGCCCCTCTCCTGCCGAGAGTTGAGGGGTAATTTTCAGAAAGATACACACTCCGCGGAGTCCCGATGCCAACCTGGCGCGACGGACTCCGCGGAGTTCGTTTTGTCAACTTCGGAACTTGACAATGTCAACTTCGGAACTTGACATTGTCAACTTCGGAACTTGACGCGGTCAACCTCGGAAGTTGACGCGGGCACCTTCCGAAGGTGACGGGACCACCTACGGAAGGTTTCGTCCGAAATCAATGCAAGACACTAGTATTCCCACGATTACAGAAAAGCCGAACCGTCAGGTGCGGCGCCGTCGGCTAATGGGCTTCCAGCCAGTTGTTGCCCACGTCGATGCCCACCTCTATCGGGACGTTGAGCGGCAGGGCGCCGACCATCTCCCGTTCCACGATGGACTTCACCGTTTCCAGCTCGGGCTTGTAGACGTCGAACACCAGTTCGTCGTGCACCTGCAATATCATCTTCGACTGCAGTCCCTGGATTTGGAATTGGCTGAATATGCGGTTCATGGCAATCTTAATCATGTCGGCGCTGGTGCCCTGGATGGGCATATTGACGGCGTTGCGCTCGGCGAAGGAGCGTAAACTGTTGTTGCGCGAGTTGATGTCGGCCAAATAGCGACGGCGTCCCAGCAGCGTCTGGGCGTAGCCCTTCTCATGCGCCGAAGCGACACATTCGTCTATAAACCGCTTGATATCGGCATATTGGGCGAAATACTCCTCAATCAGCTCGGAGGCCTCCTTGCGGGAGATGCCGAGTTGCTCCGAGAGACCGAAGGCGCTGATGCCGTATACGATACCGAAATTGACCGACTTGGCGTTGCGACGCATCTCCTTGGTCACCTCTTCCATCGGCACCTTGAAGATTTTCGAGGCCGTAGCGGCATGGATATCGTAATGGTTTTCAAACGCCTCAATCATGTGCCGGTCGTTGGCCAGCGAGGCGATGATGCGGAGTTCAATCTGCGAATAGTCGGCCGCCATGAGGGTGTATTCGTCGCTGCGCGGAATGAAGGCCTTGCGCATCTCGCGGCCACGCTCGGCGCGGATGGGGATGTTCTGCAGGTTAGGATTGCTGCTGCTGAGACGTCCCGTGGCCGTAACCGTCTGGTTGTAGATGGTGTGCAGACGTCCGGTGACGGGGTTGATGAGCTTGGGGAAGCTGTCCAGATAGGTGCCTATCAGCTTGTTCAGCGACCGATAGTCCAATATCTTGTCGACAATGGGATGCCTGTCGCGCATCTTGACGAGCACATCCTCGGCGGTGGAATACTGCTTGGTAGGCGTCTTGGGCGGCTTGTCGACAATCTTCATGCGCTCGTACAGCACCTCACCCAGCTGCTTGGGCGAACTGATGTTGAACGTCGTGCCCGCCAACTGGTATATCTCCTGCTCAATAGCGTTGCGCTCCTGCGTCAAACTGGCCGAATACTGCTTCAACGCCTCCACATCGATGCGCACGCCCTCTTTCTCCATGCTGATAAGCACGTCGACCAGCGGCAGCTCCACCTCGTTGTAGAGACGCGACAGACCCGCGTCGCTCATCTGTGCCGACATCAGGGGATACAGCGCCCACAGCGAAGTGGCCTGCATGGCAGCGTCGCCCGGCTCGTAGCCGAGCATCGCATTGCAGATGAAATCCATCCGGTGGCGCATCTCGGCATCCAGCAGGTAGTGCGCCAGCTGCACGTCGAATATCTGCCCTTTCAGCGTGATGTCCAGCTCACGGAGCATATACTTCAGATTCTTCAGGTCGAAACAGAGCTTGGTTGTCGTCTCGCATTCCAGCAACGTCTTCAGCTTCTGCAAGTCGATGTCACCCACCTTCGCCACATAGACAGCGTCGGCTGTCGTGGCCAAAGCCACCGTGGGACCGTCGATAATGATGGCAATACTGCCCTCGACAGGCATCTCCTGCAGAATCTCGACATCGGACTTCTCCTCCAACGTAGTCACTGGAATATCAAACAACGATGTCTGCGCCACATCCTCCTGTCTGGGCTTTTGCTTGGCCGGCTCCTGCACAGGGGCTGCCACCACCTTGGACGAGGTCAGGTATTTCATGGCCACCTCGGGCTGGTTGACCGAGAGGTCGGTGAAGAATTTCTTGGCAAAGTTGCGGAACTCCAGTTGGTCGAACAGCGCACGCAGCGCATCGTAGTCGGGTGTCTCGAGCCGCAACGCCTCCTCGCTGAGGGACACAGGAGCGTCAAGAGCAATGGTGGCCAACGTCTTGGAGAGCAATGCCTGGTCGGCATGCTGGATTACCAGATTGCGTAGTTTCTCGTTCCTAATCTCATCGGCACAACGTATCATCTCCTCTATCGACCCGAACTGTGCCACCAGTTGCTTGGCTTTCTTCTCTCCCACGCCCGGAATGCCGGGGATATTGTCGATGCTGTCGCCCCAGAGACCGAGGATGTCAATCACCTGCTTGCAACGTGCCACACTAAAATGCTCGCACACCTGCTTGATACCATACACCTCATCCGGCTTGCCCATACGACCGAAACGGTACAGATGGGTCTTCTCCGTCACCAACTGGGCGAAATCCTTGTCGGCCGTCACCATCAGCACCTCGTCAAAACCCTGCTTCTCGGCCCACACCGATGCTGTGCCGATGATGTCGTCGGCCTCATAACCCTCACAGGTCAGCACAGGGATGCGGAATGCATCAAGCATCTGATGGATATATGGTATGGCAGCGAGGATATCCTCCGGCGTGGCATCACGGTTGGCCTTGTAGGGCTCGTACATCTCATGACGGAACGTAGGGGCATGCACGTCGAAAGCCACAGCCACGTGGGTGGGATGCTGCTGACGCATCAAGTCGTAGAGCGTGGTAGTGAACCCCAGGATAGCCGACGTATTCAGCCCCTTGGAATTCAATCTCGGCGTGCGGTTCAACGCATAATAGGCCCTAAAGACAATGGCCATGCCATCCAACAACATTAATTTCTTCACGGTGCGGGAGCGGTTATGTTAGCAAGTAATGTAAAGAGCGATAGGTGACTATTGCAATCATGCGTCCGTATTTCAGATAATGGCGGAGCTATTTGAGAGGATTCTTGTTCAGCTCGTCATATTCGTGACGGTTGCGGAAGATGTTGCATGCCAAGTATACGGCGGCACGGAACGACTGTTCGGATGCCTTGTTCTTGCCAGCAATGTCGTAGGCGGTGCCATGAGCCGGCGAGGTACGGACTATGGGCAATCCTGCCGTGAAGTTGACACCATCGGTGAACGACATCAACTTGAACGGTATCAAGCCCTGGTCGTGGTAAAGCGCCAGTACACCGTCGAACTTGTTGAACTCCGACGAGCCGAAGAATCCATCGCTGGGATAAGGACCATACGCCAGAATGCCTTTGGACATGGCCTCGTCAATGGTGGGTTTCAGCACCGTCTGGTCCTGTGTCCCAATCACGCCATTGTCACCGGCATGAGGGTCGATAGCCAACACGGCAATCTTGGGCATAGGAATGCCAAAGTCGCGCTTCAACGAATTGTGCATAATCTGGATTTTCTCCATCAACAAGTCGTGCGTGATGGCTGCAGGCACGTCTTTCAGCGCCAGATGGTTGGTGACTATGCCGATGCGAATTCGGTCACACACCATCATCATCAGCGACTTGGTGCCGAATTTGCTCGACAGATACTCCGTGTGTCCCGGGAAGTCAAAGGTAGAACTCTGGATATTCTTCTTGTTTATCGGTGCCGTCACCAGCACATCGACATCGCCTCTCTTCAAGTCCTCACAGGCGTGGTCCAAAGCCATGCGCGACAGCTCGCCAGCCACCTCGGTCGACTTTCCGATGTCGATCTTCACCTCATCGTTGGTAAGATTGATGACGTTGAAACGACGCTCTTTGCTCTGACGAGGTTCCAGAATAGCGGCAAACGTCATGTCCTGATGCTGCTGTCCGAGCAGCTTCTTGTGATAGGATGCCACCTTGGTCGAACCGTAAAGAATCGGGGTACAGTGTTCAAACATGCGGCTGTCGCTAAAGGTTTTCAATATAACCTCATAGCCGATGCCATTGATATCGCCATGAGTGATGGCCAACTTGATTGAGTTACTCATAGTGTTGATTTTTATTTCTTGTTAGTAGCTTTCTTGGAGGTTCTGCCTGTGCGCCGCACTGCCGCATCCCCCTCTTTCAATGTATCCTGCATCTGCAAGAACGCATACAGCATCCGGATGCCGTATCCTGTGGCTCCCACGCCATAGGGCGACTGTTTCTTTGTAAAATAAGCCACGCCCGCTATGTCGAGGTGGATGTATGGATGTTTGGCAAAATGGGCCAGGAACTTGCCTGCCGTGATGGTGCCCGCCTGAGCGATGCCACAGTTCTTGATGTCCGCCATATCACTCTTGATGAGCTCATCGTATTCCTTCCAGAAAGGGAACTCGACAAGACGCTCGTAGACCGAATTGCCTACAATCTTCATCATAGCCATCGGGTTCTCTGCCTCCTGTTGCATAGCGGCGATGCCATAAGTGCCTATGGCACGCACGGCTGCACCGGTCAGCGTGGCTGCATCAATGATTAGTTCCGGGTCGAACTGGTTGGCGTAGGCGATAGCGTCGGCCAATATCAGACGACCTTCCGCATCAGTGTTCACCACCTCGACCGTCGTGCCGTCGAGCATGGTGAGAATATCGTCAGCCGCATAGGCGTTGCCGTTGGGACGGTTGTCGGTCATGGGCAGGAAAGCCATCACATGCACCGGCAGTTTACAATCGGCGGCAGCCAATACGGTGGCAGCCATGGTGGCGGCACCAGCCATGTCGCTCTTCATCTCCTGCATATAGTCGTCGGGCTTGATGTTCAGCCCTCCGGTGTCGTACATGATACCCTTGCCTACCAGAGCGATAGGTTTCGCGTTGACGGGCTTCTTGGGCTTGTATTCCATCACCACGAAACGTGCCTCATCCACACTGCCTCGGTTCACTGCCAGCAAACCTCCCATCTTCAACGACTCTATCTGCCTTTGTCCGAGCACAGTCACTTTCACACCAGCCCCTTTGCCCTCGTCGGCCAGCTGGGTGGCAAACGTCTCCGCGTTGAGATACATCACCGGCTCATTGACCCAGTCACGACACTGGCAGATACGTCGCCACAGTTTCACGTTGTTGTCCAACTCGGCAGCATCCAGGAAACGGGCGTCCACCAAAACCTCCGACAACCACGGCTCTTTCTTTGTCTTGTATTTATCGAAGCGGTAGTCCGACAGTACGAGCCCTTCCAGAAACGCCATCATATCTTCAGGAATCACACCTGCCCCCGACACCGTCAATGGATGTCCCGTTGGCTCTTGCCGGCTCCATTTGGCACGTTGCAGTTCCACAATCCGTGCAGCGGCACGACGCAACTTTTCCTGCGACTCACCTTCGGCAAGCTCGACATTGAAGTTCTGCACATAGATAGTGGCACAACTGCCGTCCTTGCCATAGTGTTCAACCGTTGCGAGCGCCTCCTTGTCCTCTTCACGGCGTCTTTGCAAGTAGCTGGCTTCTTCTTTTTTGAAAGGCAACATCTTGGCAGGCACATCGTCGCCATAAAGGAACACCGAGTCGGTCGTTGCCAGGTCTATTTTTGATACAAGCTTGAATTTTATCATAGTGGTACAATTTAAATACACATGTGTTATGCTCACATCGTCAGCGAGCTAATCAACAGCAGATAGTTGTTGTAGTACTGCAGTCCGCACTTGCCACAGGTGTCGGCAGGGTCGTGATAGCCACCATAGGGCATGCCCATCGTCAACACAAACATAGCGGGACAAAGGTCGCGGAAAGGCCAATGGTCGCTGTTGGCCGAGTTGTCACGTGGACGCACCTCAGGAGCTATCTGTAAAGCATCGTTCAAAGTCTTCAACCGCTCATAATAGGGCTTGGTGCTCTCACTCTTGGCATTGAAAACCATCAGTCCCTCCTCGCCGCCACAGAACATGTCGATATTCAGCAACAGACGCACCTTCTTGAAGTCCACCAACGGATGCTGGGCGGCATAGGTG
>CACXCY010000014.1 GCA_902766265.1 uncultured Bacteroidota bacterium | reverse complement strand
CGTCGCTACACGGTGTGCGACCCTACCTATATCGGCGCCGGCATCGGTGAGACGATGCCGCAGTTCAAAGGTGTGAACGCAAAATTGATAAAGTTATGAAACGGTGGGGATTGCTATTGACTGCTTTGTTGCTGTTTTCTGCTTGCCACCGCAACGGCAAGCAGAAACAGGAAGACTCCGTGCCTGTGACACAGCCAGTGTCAGTAATCGCTGACACCACTCTCCAGCAGCCCTCAGATACCGTATCGCCGACAGCGCAGCGGCCCGTTGCCCATACGGCGCAGCAGGATAGCGCCGAAATAGTGAACCTCCGTATCTCAGCGCGGAAGCAGCGTGTCGTCTACAACCCAGCATTGCTCGAAGGGGAATGGGTGCATGGGACGGAACACGAGGTATATATGTCGGACGGCCGTGGTCGGATGTGGGATGATTCGGATGATGTTGGACGTGGGGAGGCGCAGCGTTTCGAGTGGGGGCTTGACAGCAATTTGCTGACCATAGTCTGTCGTCTGGAGTTGGGCGGCGTGCTGCCCAAACGTTATGTGGTTACCTTTGTCGACGATGAAACCCTGGTGTATCGCGATGTTTACGGAAACTCCTATATGTGGGATAAGAAAAATTAGGAAGGGCGGATTGAAGGTATGGGAGTGCGCATTACTGATGATTGTCTTTGTACCTTATTACTTGCGATAGGACAACGAGGGACAATGACCTACGCACGATAACTGATTTGGAATAGAACGAAAAGCGGCACCATTGCGGTGCCGCTTTGATATTCTAGTTAATCTATGTTCTAGGAAGGTTTGTTTTAATAACGGTTATTGTGTTCGAGGAAACCGGTGAGGTACCACTCGTCTTTGATGCGTCGGAACTGAAATACATATATCAGATCGGATGTAAACCAGCCGATGGCGTATTCAGCTGAGTCGGCACGTAGGTTGCGCCAGTATCGTGTCAGTCGCTTGTCTTTATCCATGAAAAAGAGGAAGTCAGTGTAGGGGAGGCCTTGGTTCACTTTCTTGAGGCGGTCTGCTTTGAAAGAGGGGTCTGCGTTCATGTGAAGCACAAATTCGCGCAAAGGTTCAACACCCTGATTACACTCGGCATTGTCCGACAAAAAGGCCTCAAAGTCGCCTATGTTGCCATGTTGGGCAAAGAGGTCGCGCAATTCTTCAATGGGGAGACTCTCTGGTGACACGAAGAGGTTGGCATCCGTGGTTTCTTGACCCATGCAGAGCGATGCAACGGCAAGGAACAATGCTATAATCAGGGGCGATTTCTTGATGTGTTTCATGGTTGGATAGTGATGTGTCAGTATTGTAATCTCATTCCATAACGCCGTCCGTTTTCAATTATTGCGGGTATGGTGTACGCTCTTGTCGTTTTTTGATTTTTTAATATAGTAGTATAAAAGAAAAAAGTTACTTTTGTAATTTCTTTTCAATTTATATATATTATTAATCTTTTTAAAAAACAAATTATTATGAGCGGATTTTTTGGCATTGTATCTGCGAAACCCTGTGCCACAGACCTTTTCTATGGCACAGATTACCACTCTCACATGGGCACTCGCCGTGCCGGATTAAGTACCATTGACAATGGTACCATTCATCTGAACATCCACAACATCCAGAATTCCTATTTCCGGACGAAGTTCGAAGGGGATTTGCATGAGATGTTGGGTGATCATGGTATCGGCGTTATCAGTGATACCGAAGCGCAACCCATGGTGTCAAACTCCCATCTGGGGCGTTTCGCTGTTGCTACAGTGGCAAGAATCAACAATATCAAAGAGCTGGAGCAAGAGTGCCTGCAGCATGACCAGATGTTTACGGAGCTCAGTATGGGCAACACCAACGCCACAGAACTTGTGTCGTTGCTCATTACTCAAGGAAAGGATTTCGTTGATGGTATCAACAATGTGTATCGCAAAGTCAAGGGTAGTTGCTCTATGCTGATTCTCACAGAAGATGGCATCATTGCGGCTCGCGACCTCTATGGGCGTACACCGATTGTCATAGGCCGACGAGATGACGGCTATGCTGTGGCTTCAGAAAGTCACAGCTATGTCAATCTCGGCTATGAAACATGTAAATATGTAGGGCCAGGGGAGATTGTGAAGATTACATCTTCGGGTATAACTCAGTTGCAGAAGCCCAACGACAAAATGCAGATATGCTCGTTCTTGTGGATTTATTACGGCTATCCCTGTGTGGAATACGAAGACATCAATAATGAGCAGGTGCGCCAGTATCTGGGCTATGCCATGGGTAAGAATGACGATGTGGAGGCCGATTTCGTGTCGGCTATCCCCGATTCGGGCATCGGTATGGCGCAGGGATATAGCGAAGGCAAGGGGATACCTTATAAGAGTGGATTCTTGAAATACACGCCCACATGGTCGCGTAGCTTCATGCCTGTTAACCAGGAAAGTCGTAATCTTGTAGCCAAGATGAAGCTTATCCCCTGCAAGAAAGTGTTACAAGGTAAGGACGTGGTCTTCTGCGACGATAGTATTGTGCGTGGCACCCAGTTGCGCGACCAAGTCAAGATGCTTTACGCATGCGGCATCCGCCATGTGCATGTGCGCATCAGCTGCCCACCGTTGGTCCACGGTTGTGAATGGCTCAACTTCTCGGCCTCCAAGACAGACCGTGAGCTCATCACCCGCCGCTGCATTGCAGAACTTGAGGGTGGTACCATACGCAACCTTGAGGCATACCGTGATGAGACAAGCAAAGAGTATGCCACTATGGTGGAAATGATACGCAAAGAGGTAGGCGTGGATACTTTGAAGTTCAACAGTCTACAGACGGTGGTCGACGCTATCGGACTGCCCAAGGAGCGTGTGTGTACCCATTGCTTCGACGGCAGTAGTTATGGTGCATAAAGAAGATTGAAAACCATCGTTCTCGATTTGGCTAAATTCAAAAAACTATTAGCGGTCATCGTCCTTTGGATGGGATTTACAGTGTCGGCAGTCGCGCAGATTGCCGATGCTGTTTTTGTGCCGGACACCACATTTATATCGCTTGGTGACCTGGCGGCTACTTACGGACTCGACCGTCGCCACATTGAGGACACGCTTATCTTTCAGCAACACCTTGACGACTGGGACACCACATTTTTGGCCCGCGCTGACTATTGTGCTGCCTATAGTCGCAATGTGCAGCGTATGCTCACCAGCATGACAGAGACCTGTACCGAGCGCGACGGTAGGGTCTGGTACGACAGCACGGTGTGCATTGCCGACTATTATGAATACTGCGGTTTGTTGGCAATTTTCTCCAACTTGCTGCAACACGACATCGCCTACTATCGTCGGCGTGAGAAGCAGCGTCTTGATGAATTACATCGTGAAGAGCGTCTGCGCGAACAACAGCTGCAGCGCGAGAAGGACTCTGAGCAGATGCGTATCAAGCAGGTTATAGCGCTGCAGCATGAGGAAATTGAGAACGCCTGCTTGGTCAAGGATGGCATGGATAAGGAGAAAGCCAAAGAACTTAAGAATTTGCGCTACTGTTATTTGCCAGTCTACTACAAATATGATCTTTCGGCAGTCAAGGCCACTGACCAGTCGTTGGCGCAGCTTCGCGAGCTGGAATGGTTCCAACGTCAGCTACTTGACAGTGTGCTGGGGCCCGTCAGTTTCGAAGCACGTATATCCTCCTTTGCCGATCAGTTACGCGAACGTGCTGGTAAGGGGTGCATAGATGTGTACAAATCCTATATGCGGCAGTGTCATGCCACTGCTGTCCCCGTTACTTTTACCACCATGGAGGGGTATCGGCTCTACACAGAACAGTGCAGAGCCGTCATGCGTGTACAAGGGCAGTATATGTCTGCTGTGGACAAGCGGGAACAGATACAGTCCAATGTGGCGTTGCTTCAGGACCGTTGTAGCCGGGGGCATAAAAACGTATTCATCTCCTATAGCTCAGTCCTCGGTGATATGGAGCTGACACCTTCGTTTGCCACAGAGACGGCGGGCGTTCATTATCTGGAATACCTTGATGAGGTTATCTTCGTACAGCAGAAATACATGGAATCCGTTGACCGTATAGACCGCATCGATGCTCGTGGCGACAGCATACAGCTTCTTTGTGGCCGTGGTCTTGTGGATGTTGCAGTTTCCTATCGTAAACTCCTTGGCAGCGTATCATTTGTGCCCAACTTTCGCACTCCGCAGGGCTCCGGATTCTATAACCGAGCGCTTGATGACTTCGAGCGGCTACAAGACTTCTACTGTCGGTCCATAGTGCTGCGGAAATCCATTGCGGGATATCATGACACACTTACACATGCAAAGAAGACTCCCGCCGGATTTCTTGCCACCTACCGTGCCTGCTACAAGCAGTACACGCTAACTCCTGCTTTTTCCACTGCCGATCAAGCAAATTCATTTGTTGTCGGATTGGAGTCACTGCTTTCGCAGCAGCGGCAGTTCCTTAGTATCGCCGAAGCTTCCGGGCGCATTACCGACAATACCGTCGCTATTAAGAGTCACAGCAAGGAGCATCCCCACAATGTGAAGGCCTATACGCGTCTTGCTGATGAGTACAACTTATCATTGGAGAGTGCCGATTCTGTCACTCTGGGCCGGTACCAGAGTCGTCAGCAGGAGTTGCTGAACATTCAACGAAAAGTGCTCCAAGTCATCTCAGATCCCTCGAAGAGTGCCGTCTGCAACAGCCAGCTCAAGGATGAGAAAGACCTCGATCGTATCCGTCTCTCCTTTGGCATCGTCCAAAAAGGAATAACAGAATAGTTGAAAGCAACTGATTATAACGCTTCGTAAGATTGCTGCATAAACGTACAAGGAATAGACCATGTTGTTTAATTCAATTGAGTTTCTTCTATTCTTCCCGGTGGTGTGCCTGATATACTTCCTGTTGAGAAGCAATCGTTGGCGCATACCGTTTCTGCTTGTCGCCAGCTACTATTTTTATATGAACTGGAAGCCCATTTATGCGCTGCTTATATTGTTTTCTACGGTAATAACCTATATGTGCGGGCTGCTGGTGGAAAGACATTCCGGCGACAAGTTCAGGAAGAGAGCGTATCTGCTGACTAGTTTGGTGATAAATTTTGCCGTCCTATTTGTTTTCAAGTATTTCAATTTTATTAATGAATCTGTGTTCGGCTTATTGGAGATGGCGGGAATGCGATTGAAGGTGCCTAACCTCGATGTACTACTTCCTGTGGGGATTTCGTTTTATACTTTTCAAGCAGTGGGGTATACTGTCGATGTATACCGGGGAACCATAAAGGCGGAGCGCGAATTTATTACATACGCTTTGTTCGTCAGTTTCTTTCCTCAGTTGGTTGCCGGGCCTATAGAACGTGCCCAAAATCTGCTTCCGCAATTTCATGAGGAGCATTGTTTCAAGTACGAGGATGCTATTGAAGGTTTGAAACAGATGTTGTGGGGATT
>CACXCY010000013.1 GCA_902766265.1 uncultured Bacteroidota bacterium | reverse complement strand
CTCGGCATTTATTCGCGCAACATCTACGGGCTGGTACCACAGTCACGCACCACCATGTTCGGTGGATTCCAAGAGCAGATGCAGCTTGATGTCTATTTCGACGGGCAAGAGCTCGACCGCTACCGCACGCTGCTGGGGGCACTGACGCTGGACTACCACCCCAACGAGGATTTCCAGCTGCTGTGGACCACATCGGTACAAGACAACGATGAGCGTGAGATTTACGACATCCAGAGCCAATACTGGCTGTATCAGGTCAACGTGGGTTCCACCGACCCGGACAACAGCTTGCTTGACCGCGGTGTAGGCACTTATCTGGAACATGCGCGCAACCTGCTGTCCACCAACATTGCCTCGACCGAACTCAAAGCCACACGGTTTGTGGCTCTCGGGCAATGGGACATGGGGCTTCGGCTGCAACGGGAGAGTGTCAACGACCGCGTGAGGGAATGGATGTGGGTGGATTCGGCTGGTTTCACCATGCCTGTCTACCACGACATACTGGGCGACACCGCCGTGCCTCCGCGCAACCCTATGCTGCAAAACTTCTGCCGTGCCCACAACGCCATCGCCACCAACCGCGCAATGGCCTATGTGCAGCGCAGCATCAACCTGGTCACGCGGCACAACGACGAAATCAACATTCTGTTGGGACTCCGTGCGCAGATGTACGGGCTCTACGCCGATACCGGCAGCACGTCGGCTGCCCATATCAACACCACCGCACTGGCGTCGCCCCGTGCCAGCGTCAGCTTCAAGCCCAAAGCAAACCAGGACATCGTCTACCGGCTGGCGGCGGGCATATACCACCAACCGCCTTTCTACCGCGAATACCGCCACGACGACGGACGACTCAATCTGCAGCTGAAGCCGCAGCATTCCTACCAGGTCATGGGCACAGCCGACTGGAACCTGCACCTATGGCAGAAGCCCTTCCATCTGACCACCGACATATATTATAAGTATATCACCGACCTGGTGCCCTACCGTATCGACAACCTGCGCATACGCTACGATGCCAACAACGACGCTGTCGGCTATGTCGCGGGGCTCTCGCTGCGCCTCAGCGGGGAGTTTGTGCCCGGCTTGGAATCGTGGGCAAGCTTGTCGCTCATGCAGACACAGGAAGACTTGCTCGGCGACACGCTGGGTTGGCTGGCACGCCCCACCGACCAGCGTTTCTCCTTCAAGCTCTTCTTCCAGGACTACATCCCCTCCATCCCTTTCTGGCGCATGGCGCTCAACTTCATCTACGCCAGCGGCCTGCCCGTCACGGCACCCAACCAGAAGGACCGCTCCGTGACCAACCGGCTCCCCTCCTATTTCCGCATCGACTGGGGCAACACCATCGAGCTGTCGCGCTTCGAACGCTTCAAGAACGCAAAGCTTTTCCAAAAGGTGGACGATGTCATGGTGTCGCTCGAAGTGTTCAATCTCTTCAACTACCGCAATGTTGTGTCGTACATGTGGGTGGCCGACTACGACAATGTGCAGTACCATGTGCCCAACTTCCTTACCGCTCGCCAGCTTAACCTCAAACTGACGGTGACGTTCTAAATCCCTTTCACACATGATGACTATCGACCGTTCCGGGCTGACGCCCCAGACATACACGCTCTCCAACGGGCAGACACTCCATCTCTTCCCCGACACGGCGCTCGAAATCGTCAAAATCGACGTTACCTTCGAGGCCGGTCCGTACTACCAGAGCAAGAAACTCGTGGCTGTGACCACCAACAAGCTGCTCACCGAGGGCACGCTGCACCACAGCGCCCAGGAGATTGCCGAGTTTCTGGACGCGCGCGGCATCATCGTCGAGACCTCGACCAACCTCTTCACCGCCTCGGTGAGCGCCTACGCCCTGCGCCGCTACGTGACCGGGCTGCTGCCTTTGCTCCACGAGATGCTCGCCGAGCCGGCCTTCTCGCAGCAGGAGTTCGACATCTGCGTCGCCAAGCGTCGCCAGCAGCTCAGCACCAACCTGCAGAAGACGAGCTACGTCTCCCACAACCTCCTCTACGCCGCGCTCTACGGCGAGGAACATCCGTTGGGAACGTGGGCCGACGTGGACGACACCTACAAGGTTACGCCCGACGATGTGCGGCAGTTCTACCGCGAACACTACTCGCTGGGGCAGGCGCAGTACATCGTCAGCGGCCACTACGACGAGGAGATTCTGCGCTGCTTCGACGACTGCTTCGGCCACACCGCTGCGATGCCCTTGCCGACGCCTCCCTCGGTTGTCGACCCTGTGCGCCGGCCCTCGTCGCTCTGCTCGTCGCTGCCCAACACCGTGCAGTCCACCCTGCGCATCGGCCGGCTGCTGCCGCTGGCGTGGGACAGCGAGGCGTATGCGCGCTTCCTGGTGCTGAACACCGTGCTGGGCGGATACTTCGGCTCGCGGCTGATGGCCAACATCCGCGAGGAGAAGGGCTACACCTACGGCATCTACTCGCAGACGCGCCTGCTGCGCGGCTCCATCGTCTTCTCCATCTGCACCGACGTGGGCGCCGCCGACGCGCGGGCGGCCCTCGAGGAAATCTACGGCGAGATGCAACGTCTGTGCGACGAGCCGGTGCCGGAGAAGGAACTCGAGGTGGTGCGCAACTACCTCATGGGCGACTTCCTGCGCTCCATCGACGGCATCTTCGAGCGCTCCGAGCGTTTCCGCCAGATGACCGCCACGGGCATCGACGAGCGTTTCACCGACCTCTCGCTCCACGCCATGGAGCACGTCACCCCCCAGCAGCTGCAGGCCCTCGCCCGGCAGACGCTGCGCCGCGAGCTGATGACGCAAGTGGTCGTAGGCCCTGCCGACACCGCCGTCGCCTCCTGAGCCACGCCCCTACTTTCGCCGCCCATCCCCTGCCCTCTCTTCGGCAAACCCCAGCTCCTTCCACGGAAATCCCCTACTCCTTCCGCGAAAAGCCCCTACTCCTTCCACGGAAATCCCCCACTTTTTCCACGGAAATCCCCTACTCTTTCCACGGAAATCCCCCACTCCTTTCACGAAAAGCCATGCGTTTTTCGCCATAAGCCCGTATGTAATGCAACGTATAAGGGCATCTATTGCTTTACAAAGCCCGTTCTGTGCGTGTTGACATAGTAATGTGAACAAGTTGACATAGTAATGTGAACGTGTTGACATAGTAATGTGAAGATGTTGACATAGTAATGTGAACACGTTCACATAGTAATCTCAACATTTCGAGAATGCGTTGTCAAGAGGTTTAGAACGTGTTGTCAACTCGCACAGAGCGCACTTCTGACGCGCACAGAGTGCACTATGGACGCGAATAGAGTGCACTTCAAATGCGAACAGTATGCACTATGCGTGGAAACACAGCGCATGTTGGAAGCGCGCCGTGCCGCATGTGCATGCTGCGGATAGGGACATACACGGGGAAAGGGCTTGCCGCCGCGACGGGCGGCGGGGCTTATGTCAATTCGGCGAGCAGGTCCACGAGACGCCCGGCGTTGGCGGCAGGGCTGTAGAGCGTGCCCAGCAAGCGGCGGCGCTGGCGGATGTGCTCCTCGGTGAAGGGCTCGGACATCAGCCGGTCGAGCTCGCGGCGCATCGCCTCGGCATCGTCGGCCACACAACAGGGGGCGTCCAGCTGCGTGCCTGCCACCATCTGGCTGTTGACCAGGCAATGGCGCCCGCAGTAGAGCGAGTGGAGCAGCTTGAGCTTGAGTCCCGTCGGCTGGTTGGTGACAAGGATGTTGACCTGCGCTTCGGCGATGAGCCGTTCCATCCGCAGGTCGGTGGGATTGGGTTCCACGATGACGTTGGCATGTGCGTGGGCCAGCTGCTGCAACACCGCGGCAGGGTTGCGTCCGGCAAGCACCAGGCGGTGGCGGCTGCCGGCGAAGACCTGCTTGACGAGATAGCTGGCGGCCTGCACATTCTCGGGCACGGAGAGGTCGCCGTGATAGACGGCATAGTCGCCACGGCCCGTCAGCGAAACGATGTCGTCGTACTGGTGCGACGAAGGCAGCAGCACCACGTTGCCGCAGCCCATGTCGCGGAAATGGTCGGCGTCGGCCTGCGTGACGGCCAGCACGGCATCGCCCTGCAGCATCACGGGCTCGTAGCGCTGCAGCTTGCGGGCATCCATGGCGAGATATAGCCGGCGAAGGGGATTGCGCTCGGCCTGCGTCAGCCGACGGTAGTATTCGTGCTCCACATTGTGTGCCCGCAGCAGGACGGTGCGATGGTGCGACGCATCTTCGCCCCGCTCCAAGGCACGCAGCTGCTCCAGCACCCAGCCGTTGTGCAATCCCTCGAGAAGCACGGGGTAGTCGTCGCACAACAGACGCTGCAGCAGCGGTTGCGAACAGCGCGAGGACACAATGTAGGGACGCCGCGTGAGCAGCTTGTGCGGCAGCGTCGTCCGACGGTAGTAGCACACCTCCTCGCACCACTGCTCCAGCTCGGCGGCAGGACGGCGCCCATAGGTGTAGCAGTGCAGATGCACCTTGACGCCGGCACGGGCCAGGGCTCGCACACGGTAGTACACGTCGATGACACCGCCGTAGTTGGCAGGCCAGGGAACGTTGAAGGATACGATGTGCAGGTGCATGGGCGAAATGGCGTTGCTTGGAGATGTTATAATGCTTGACAGATTGGTGAGAGCCGCTGTATTGTTTCGGAAACACTAATGTATATCCACCTTGAGCCCGTCGGTGGCAATGTGGACATGGTCGGGAAGCTTGCGCGACACCTCGGCATAAAGCCCCATCTCATGGCTGACATGGGTGATGTAGGCCTCGCGGGGACGTATGTTCTCAATGACTTCAAGCGCCTCGGGCAGGCAATAGTGCGAATAGTGGTGCTCGCGACGCAGGGCGTTGATGACCAGAACATCGGTGCCCCGCATCTTGTCAAGCTCCTGCGGCGCGATGTAGTTGGCGTCGGTCACATAGGTGAGCCCGCCGATGCGATAGCCCAGCACAGGGAGCGTCTTGTGCATAGCATGGATAGGCACCACGGTGACGGAGCCCACGCGGAAAGGAGCATCGCCCACCTCGTGGAGGTCGGCCTCGGGAAGACCGGGGAACTCATGCGGCTCGAAGATATAATGGTAGTCGCGCCGTATGGCAGTAAGCGCCTCAGCGTTGGCGTAGAGGTTCATGTGCCGCCGCTGCACATAGTTGAAGGAACGTATGTCGTCGAGCCCCGCCACATGGTCGCGGTGGGCGTGGGTGACAAGGATTCCGTCAAGATGCGTAACCTGCTGTCGCAGCATCTGCTCGCGGAAATCCGGCCCAATGTCAATGAGCAGATTCTCGCCCGCATCGGTCTGCACCAACGCAGAAGTGCGCAGATGACGGTCGCGAGGGTCCTGCGAACGGCAGACTGCACAATTGCAAGCAATGACGGGCACCCCTTGCGAGGTACCCGTACCTAAGAATGTAATCGTCATTGGCTAGTCGGCTTTCTGCGTCAGTTTGAAACCAACACCGTGCACGTTGATAATCTGCACCGAAGGGTCGGGACGCAGATAGCGGCGGATTCTGGTGATATAGACATCCATGCTGCGCGCAGCAAAGTAGCTGTCGTCCTTCCATATCTTCTGCAATGTGCTGGTACGCTCCACCAGTTGGTTGAAGTTGATGCAGAACAGCCGCAGGAGTTCCGACTCCTTGGATGTAAGCCGGCGTTCCTCACCATCGATGGAAAGTATCTGATGGTTGTAGTCAAAAGTGAATTTGCCGATAGTGAAGATGTTGTTCTCGGGCTTGTTCTCGTCGAACGAACGGCGGATAACGGCATTGATTCGCGCCAGCAACTCTTCCATGCTGAAGGGCTTGGTCAGATAGTCGTCGGCACCGATTTCAAAACCTTTCAGCTTGTCAGCTTCCAGATTGCGCGCCGTAAGGAACAGCAACGGTATCTGCTTGTCGATGCGACGTATCTCCTTGGCCACGGTAAAACCGTCCTTGATAGGCATCATGATGTCGAGCACACATGCATCAATGCCTCCCTGGTGATAGGTTTCGAGGGCTTGTTGACCGTCAGTCACAAGATAAACGGTGTAACCTTTCTGTGTAAGATAGGCCTTGAGGATGGCACCCAGGTTGGGGTCGTCTTCGGCTACGAGAAGTTTTATACCTAAATTCATAATTATTCAGTTTATGTTGTTTGTAATGTATTAGATAATGTTTCTATTGGTAGAATGGCAGGGCTACCTGTCACTATAGCGGACTATTCTTCCACTATTTGGATACTCTCAATGAGGTCACCTTGCCGGATTTGGTCGATCACTTCGTCACCTTCCACCACATGACCGAAGCAAGTGTGCACGCCATCGAGATGCTGAGTGTTCTCGCGGTTGTGGCAAATAAAGAACTGACTACCGCCCGTGTCTTTGCCTGCATGCGCCATCGAGAGTACGCCACGGTCGTGATACTGGCGCGGAGCGCTGGTCTCACATTTGATAGTGTATCCCGGGCCACCGGTGCCTATGCGCGGGTCGCGCATATCACGAGAGAAGGGACATCCACCCTGAATGACAAAACCAGGAATGACACGATGGAAATGAAGCCCGTCATAGAAATGCTCTTTGGCCAGCTTAACGAAATTATTAACGGTATTGGGCACCTCTTTCTCGTAGAATTCAACTTTCATGGTGCCTCTCGGTGTTTTGATAAGTGCGTACATGGTTCGTGAGATTTGCATTTGTTAAGTACTAAATTAACTTAAAAAATTGCAGGATATTGTATGAACGTTAAAATATTTTTCAAAAATAATCGCACCCTGTCTCCGTCAACATTATTATTTCCCTAACTTTGAAGCGTTGCGGAACAGACGGTTCCACCTACAACGTGGCCAACCATGATCCTTGTCCTTCGACCATACGACCATGGCGGCTTTTCCAACAATATGGTCTTCCGGAACAAAACCCCAGTAACGGCTATCTGCACTGTTGTGACGGTTGTCGCCCATAAGCCAATAGTAGTTCATCTTGAAAGTGTACGATGTGGCGGGTTGACCATTAATGAGAATGTTGCCATCCTGCACTTCGACGCTGTTGTGTTCAAAGTTCTCAATGGCTCGACGGTATAGAGGCAGATTGTCTGTCGTCAAAGCAATAGTTTCGCCTTTAGCGGGAATATGTACCGGGCCAAAGTTGTCAACGCTCCAATTATACCCTTCTGCATGAGGAAACAAACGGACACCCGTAATGCTGTCGGCCGGATGACAAACTGGACGCACCTCGGCAACATCGGGACATTCGGACAACTGCTGTGCCACGTCGCGCGACAACGGTACACGCAGATACGGAGATCCATTATATATTTGTTCATCAACAGCTATCTTCCAATCGTCCTCCGATAGGCCATAGGACGTCATCAGTTTGTGGTGGTTGACCACAGCTGTGGGATTGAAGCGCACATCGTAAGTGAACTGCAGATGACAGGGATTCTCTATGGGACGGCCGTCAATGTAGACCTGCTGGTCAACTATCTGCACCTCCTCGCCTGGCAGTCCGATGGTGCGTTTGATAAAATTCTCTTTCTTGTTGACTGGACGTGTGACGATACGGCCAAATTGTTCGGGATGGGCATATACATATTCGCGACCATATTCACGTACAATGTCGTGATAGCTCCAGTTGCTTTGGAACGCAGTACACACCGTGTCACCGTCGGGATAGTTGAACACCATGGCGTCGAACCGTTTCACATGAGTAAAGCCAGGGTAGCGGTGATATGGCAGCTGTATCCATTTCAAATAGGACTCACGCTGCCCATTGCTGCCAGGAATAACGTTATGCACCAACGGAATGCTGAGTGGTGTCATGGAGACGCGTGGTCCATACGCCATTTTGCTTACCATCAAGTAATCCCCTGTCATAAGCGACTGTTCCATTGATGAGCTGGGGATATTGTAGAACTCCAACACATGGTTACGGATGATGACGGCAGCCACCAACGCGAAGATGATTGCATCAAGCCACTCCCTCGTGGAACTGGCACGATATGGCGGCAACTGGGACGGCTCGGTGTATTGACGGCGAGGCGAAAGACCTAAATACGGGAGGTATATCCACGGCACCAACACCGCCACAGTCTGTTCCCAGAGGGTATTGCGCTGGAACACCTTGGCCGTTTCCACCACCATCAACAGGAATGTAAAGATATTGATAGCAGGAATAAGGAAATAGATGTACCACTTCCACGTCTTGCCACATATCTTAATCCACACTACTATATTATATATAGGTATAAGCGCCTTCCAAGGAGCCACACCTGCTTTTCTGAACACAAACCACAGGCCTGCAATGATGCCGGCCGCATAAAGGATAAGGAATAAATCGTAAAGCATACTTAATGAATTGTGTTGGATAATTTTCTATGTAGTTAATAACTCCAAACGGGTGTAATTATTACATCGCCGCTCAATTATTTGCCTACATTAACCGATAACTCAAAAAGGAACGTCGGGCACAATAACTCCATACATCCCCGATACAGAACCACCCATTAGTGGTTACGTTTATACACCAGTTCTCCTGAGACATAGAGTTGCAGCACACCAATATGCGGCAGCTTGGCTTCGGGAGCCGTCATGATGTCGGACGAAAGGACAACGAAGTCGGCGTCCTTGCCCACTTCCAAACTGCCTCTGCGATCCTCCTCAAAGGCACCTTTGGCGGCCCATATAGTCATGGAGCGCAGTGCCTCTTCACGACTGAGGGCATTCTCCATCTGGAAACCTTCGGTGGGACGGCCGTCAAGATCCTTGCGTGCCACAGAGGCGTAGAATGTATAAAGCGGACTGATATGTTCGATGGGAAAGTCGGTACCGTTCACCAGCCAGCCGTTCTGTTCCAGCAGACGCTTGTAGGCATAGGCATTCTTCACACGGTCGGGCCCCAGCCGTTCACCGGCCCAAGCCATATCGGAAGTGCAGTGGGTGGCCTGTATGGAGGGCACGATATTGTATTGGCCGTAGCGAGCGAAGTCGGCGGAGTCAACCACCTGCGAATGCTCGATACGCCAACGGAGGTCGTTGCCGGGCTTGAGATACTCGGAATAGATATCAATGATATGATGGACCCCGCCGTCGCCAATGGCGTGGCAGCACACCTGATAGCCCGCCTGTGCGGCTATGGAGCAGACGTGACGGTAGAAGTCGTCGTCGCACACCATCAGCCCATCGGTTTGCGGAGCGTCGTCGTAAGGACGGAGCAACTTGGCTCCGCGCGAGCCCAAAGCGCCGTCAGCGTAAATCTTGACAGAACGAACGGAGAGGCGGTCCTTGACGATAACCCCTTGACGGGTGAAGTGCAGCAGGGTCTCATCGTCGGGGTTGACCATTGCATTAATCTTCATCTTCAGCTTGTTTCCTTGCTGCAAGCTGTCGATATGCTCGATGGCGCGTATGCCGAGGCCTGCATCGGTGATACTGCTCAACCCCATGGCGAAGCAGTCGTCCTGCGCACGGAGCAGGGCGCGGGTGAGCTGCTCGTTGTTGAGAGGCGGGATGGCCGCTTTGGCCAGGTCGGCGGCATTGTCAATCAGTATGCCTGTGGGCCGGCCGTTGCTGCCGAGATATATCTCGCCGCCCTCTATCTTGGTCTTGCGGTTCAGCCCGATGAGCTGCATCACATTGTTGGTCACCAGCGTGGCATGGCCGTCGATGCGGGTGAGCACCACATACTTGCCCGGGAAGTTAGCTTCGAGCAGCTTGTTGTCGGGGAACTGCTGGCCTTCCCAGAGGTTCTGGTCCCATCCGCGACCGATAATCCAGTCGGACTCGCCGTTCTCGCGCTCGTATTTCTTCAGGCGCTCTATCACCTCGTCGAACGAGGCGCAATCCCTCAAATCCACATAGCGGATGCAGTTCTCTCCATAGCTCAGGAAATGGCAATGGCCGTCGATGAATCCGGGGTAGACGCTGCGGCCTTTCATGTCCACCACCTCTTTGGCTCTCAACGGGCAGTCGTCGCCCACGTAGACAATCTTGCCGTCCTTCACCGCCATCTGGCTGGCTTTGGAGAACTGCGCGTCGACGGTGTAGATGTTGGCGTTCACTATCAGCAGGTCGGCCTGTTGGCCGGTTTTGCAGGAGCAGGTTAACATGGTTATAAGTATTAGGGTGAGTAGTGTTTGTTTCATATTGTACGTGTTTGTTTAGTTTTCGTGTGAGTGGCGCATCATGGCGTCGATTTGTCCGAGGAACACATGGCTGTCGTTGTCCCACGAGAGCTCCTTCCCTGCCCTGTCGAAGCGGCGCTGACGCTCGTCGTCGGGCATGCTGTCCCATTCGTGCAGCGTCGCCTTGATGGCGGCTGCGAGTTTGGCGGGGGTGTTCTCGTCGCCCGAAGGCAGCAGCCGCCCGATGCCGTATTGCTCCACCACGCGCCGTATCTCGGGGAAATCGGTGGCCAGCACAGGGACGCCTGCCTGGGCAAAGTCGGCAATGCGGTTGGGCAAGGAATAATAGTAGTTGAGCCCTTTGTTCTGCAGCAGGGAGAGTCCGAGGTCGGCCTGCAGGGTGACGGAGCGCAGCCGTTCGAGGGGCAGTCGCCCCAGGAAGACGACACGGTCGTCCAGCCGCCGTTCGCACACCAGCGAGCGCAGGGCGTCGTAACGGTCGCCCGTGCCGGCTATCAGCAGGCGGCAGCCGTCGAGAAGCGGCATGGCGTCGATGAGTTGTTCGATGCCGCGCCCCATGTTGACGGCTCCCTGGTAGAGGAGTGTGCGCACGGGCGACGGCTTGGCGGGGCGGCTCCCTATCGGCGACGCGGCACTGCGCATGGGCACGTTGCGCACCACCTTCATGTCGACGCCGTAGCGCTCGCGATAGATGTCGGCTATCGACTGGCAGACCGTGCAGCAGTGGCGCAGATGCGGGAAGATGAGGTCCTCGATGTGCGTCCACACCGCCTTGACACGCGGGCGGTCGGCCAGTTCGGGCACTTCGGGGAACATCTCGTGGGCGTCGAAGAAAAGCGGTTTGCGACGCAGGCGTGCAGCCACATAGTTGGCCGGCAGCGTGTCGGTGTCGTTGGCGTAGAAAGCGTCGGCCCGCGAAAGGAGGAGCCGCAGCAGCAGCCGCAGGTTGTACTCGGCGTAGAACAGCGCCTTGCGGCGGAACAGCAGACGCATGCGCACCGTGCGGTAGGGACGGTCGAGGGGTTCGCTGCCGGGCAGGCGCCGTCCCACGAGCACCACGTCGTAGCCCGCCAGGGTGAGGGCCGTGGAGGAGCGGTGCACCCGCTGGTCGGTCACCAGGTCGTTCGTCACGGAGAGTATGATGCGCTGTCTGGACATTACGCCCCTTTTAACGGCGATTGGCCTGTTTTAGTATTTGCCACCGCGGACTTCGCCTCCGCGCGCCTGACGTAACCTTACATAACACCTGATGTGCCGTTACATAACACCTGATGTGCCGTTACATCGGCTCTGATGTGCCGTTACATCGGCTCTGATGTGCCGTTACATCGGCTCTGATGT
>CACXCY010000012.1 GCA_902766265.1 uncultured Bacteroidota bacterium | reverse complement strand
GCGTGGTATTTCGCCACCGCGTTGGCCAAGCAGTGGCACGCCGCCGTCCCCTACATCGAGCAGCATCGCCTGTCGCCGTGGTGCCACAACAAAGCCATCCAGAAATCCGTGGAGAGCTATCGCATCACGCCGGAACAGAAGCAGTATCTGCGCGGGTTTCGGGAGGGCAGTCGTCGCAGCGGAGGCAATATTTCCTGACCACCCTGCGTTACCCCATACTCACCAACAAACAGCCATCGACCGATGAATGCCATCCAACCCGAAGAGCGGGCGCATATAGCAAAGAAAACCACCTGGGTGGGCTTCGTGTGCAACCTGATGCTCACCATCGGCAAGATACTGGCTGGCCTGTTGGGACGCAGTTCAGCCATGATAGCCGACGGCATCCATTCGCTATCCGACTTTGTGACCGACATCGTGGTTATCTGCTTCATCTCCATCTCCGCCAAAGGCAAAGACGAGGACCATAACTACGGGCACGGCAAGTACGAGACCTTTGCCACATTCATCATCAGCGTGATGCTCATCGTCGTGGGCGCAGGGCTGTTGTGGGCAAGCGTCACCAAAGTGCTGGCAGCCCTGCAGGGCGAGTCGCTGACACGCCCCGAGCCCGTTGCACTCATGGCAGCCATCGCCTCCATCATTGTCAAGGAAGGGCTCTATCAGTACACCGCCCGTGCCGGACGCCGCATAGCCAGCGACACCGTGGTGGCCAACGCATGGCACCATCGCAGCGACGCCCTGTCGTCCGTGGGCACGTTGGTGGGCATAGGAGGCGCCATGTTCCTTGGCGAGTCGTTCCGAGTGCTCGACCCCATCGCCTGCGGAGTGGTGTCGGTGTTCATCATCGTCACGGGAGCCAAACTCCTGCTGCCCGCCGTGCGCGAACTGCTGGAGACGTCGCTGCCCGTCGAGACCGAGCGAGAAATAGGAACCATCGTGACGCGCACCCCAGGGGTGCGGGCGTACCACAACATGAAGACCCGCAAGAGCGGCAGCGCCTACATTGTGGACCTGCACATCAAGGTGGACCCCGACATCACCGTGAACGAAGGCCACGCCATCTCCCACGCCGTCGAGGAGAACCTGCGCGCCCGCTTCGGAATCACCCTACAGACCTCCATACACATCGAACCCTGGAAAGGTCCGTCCACCGTCAGCAGCCAGCCCTGCGACTAAAATCACATGGGGATTCCCCCAAAATTCATGCCTTTTATCTCCGAGTACGTTCACAAGAACTCATATATTATTGACCGTGAATATGTTATTTTTGTAATCCGTTCTTTTGTGCCTCTCGACGGGGCCTCTCCGTGCATGGTCCAGATAAGAGGAAGATAAGAATTAGATAAGAGGAGAATAAGAATTAGATAAGAGGAGGATAAGAGGAAGATAGGAATTGAATCGGAATGACACCGAGGTTGGAAGCGGCCCGCGCCCTACCTGGACACTACCTGGACACTACCCACGCCCTACCTGGCCGCTACCTGCCATAGGGGCACGCCCATGTTGTCCACTTGCGATGCACGGTTGTGCATTATATAGTGTATATTAGATAGTTGCGGTGGCGGCGAGGTTTTTTTGTGATTTTTTTTGCCTTTGGACGCAGCAAAATGGCACTTTCTTACGTCTATATATACAAAGCCCCGAAAATATTTTATTAAAATTTAAACGATATGAAACGCTTGTTATTGTTTTCAGCCCTCGTCGCTGCGTCAGTCCTGAACGTTTTCGCCTACGATTTCTCGTCCGTCGCCCCCAACGGGCAGACGCTGTATTACGCCATACTCAACAGCAGCGAGGTGTCCGTGGTGTTTCCGAGCAGCACCTATACGATGGACCCTTATGAATGTTCGGGCACTTGGACGGGATTTGCCATGCCGACAGGCAACCTTGTCATCCCCGACACGGTGGTGTATAACGGGACCCCGTATCGTGTGGCGGTGATTGAGCAGGGGGCGTTCTATGGCTGCACTGGCCTGACATCCATCACCATCCCCCGTTCCGTCACCACCATACGGGCTCTGGGCTTTTGGAATTGCACAGGCGTGACATCGGTGTTTTTCAACGCCGAATACTGTACCACGGACGGACTGTACTTCACGGGGGCTTTCGAGGGCGACACCAACATCGCGAGTATCACTTTTGGCGACAGTGTCAGAATCATCCCCGAGTTCTTGTGCTATGGGCTGAGCCGCTTGACGTCGGCTACGTTCGCTCAAGCCGTCACGACGATTCACAACTACGCTTTTACGTCCTGCAGAGGGCTGACAAGCGTTTCCCTACCAACTTCCATCACCTTTATCGGCGATGCGGCCTTTTCGCAATGTAGCGGGCTGACATCTGTCGTAATGCCATCGTCAATCACCGCCATCCATGATATGGCTTTCTACAATTGTAGCGGCTTGACATCAGTTACGCTCCCGCCACTTGTCACCAACATTGGCGTGCAATGCTTTTACGGGTGCAGTGGCCTGACATCCATTGTCCTGCCCGCTTCTGTCGCGTCTATCGGTGCCAACGCCTTCGAGAATTGCACGGGACTCACGGAGATCTATTCGCAGGACACCGTGGCTCCCACATTGGGTGTCCGCGCATTCCAAAACGTATCGACAACCATTCCAATATATATCCCTTGCGGCAGCAGGGCGTCCTACACATCCCCTTCCTCCCCATGGAACTACTTCTCCAACTTTGTCGAAGAGGGGACGTTTGCTTTCACGGCAACATCGTCCGACGAGCAGCAAGGCACCGTGCAAATCCGCACCATGCCCTCATGCACACATCCGCAGGCAGAGGTCTACGCCGCAGCCAATAGGAGCTTCCGCTTTGACCACTGGAGCGACGGAAGTACGGCCAATCCCTACACGCTGACCGTGACCTGCGACACCGCATTGGTGGCCTATTTCGACATTGCTGACGACCCCGATGGCATATCCGCCACGGAGGTCGACAACATCGGCGTCTACGCCGCAGAGGGGCGCATATACGTCACCCTCGGCGGACAGACGACCGATGAGTTCAGCGTCTACGACGTGATGGGCCGTCACGTCGCTCATGTGATTGCCTCCGACAAGAGCCCCGTGGTCCCTGCAGGTGTCTATATCGTCAAGGTCGGCACGCTCCCCGCCCGCAAAGTGGTGATAAGGTAGGGCTTAATACCATTTGTTTTTTTTTCATATCTTTGCACAGCTCGAGCAACGTCGCCCGAGGGTTTGTAGAATATTATTATGGAATTTAAACTCAATACTATAGAAGAGGCCATCGAGGACTTCAAGGATGGCAGATTTGTGATTGTGGTGGACGATGAGGACCGCGAGAACGAGGGCGACTTCATCATGGCTGCCGAAAAGATTACGCCTGAGCATGTGAACTTCATGCTCAAGAACGGCCGTGGGGTGCTCTGCTGTCCCGTGACGGAGGCCCGCTGCAAGGAGTTGAACCTCGACATGCAGGTGCACGACAACACTTCGCTGCTGGGTACGCCGTTCACCGTGACGGTGGACTTGCTGGGCAAGGGCTGCACCACGGGGGTGTCGATGCATGACCGCGCGGCCACCATCAACGCTTTGGCCGACCCTTCGACGAAGCCCTCCGACCTGGGGCGTCCCGGCCATATCAACCCGCTAAGGGCACGCAATGGCGGCGTCCTTGTGAGAGCAGGCCATACGGAGGCGGCTGTCGACTTGGCGCGTCTGGCAGGCATGCAACCCTGCGGTGCCCTGATTGAGATTATCAACGACGATGGTACCATGGCCCGCATGCCCCAGTTGCAGCAGGTGGCAGAGAAGTACGGTCTCAAGATTGTCACCATCAAGGACCTCATTTCCTATCGTATAGCACACGAGACGCTCATCCGCAAGGAGGAGGATGTGTTCCTGCCTACGGAGCACGGCAACTTCCGACTGATTGCCTACACGCAGTTGGACAACGGCGCTACCCACATGGTGCTGAAAAAGGGCGAGTGGCAAGAGGACGAGCCCGTGCTGGTGCGTGTGCATTCCAGCTGTGCCACCGGCGACATTTTCGGCTCGTGTAAATGCGACTGTGGCGACCAATTGCACCACGCTATGGAGATGGTAGAGAAAGAGGGCAAAGGGTTGGTGCTGTACATGAGCCAGGAGGGTCGAGGCATCGGCCTGGTGAACAAACTGAAGGCCTACCACTTGCAGGAACAGGGCTACGACACGGTGGACGCCAACCTGAAACTGGGGTTCAAGGCGGACGAACGCGACTACGGCATCGGTGCCCAGATACTGCGCGACATGGGAGTGCGCAAGATGCGCCTGATGACCAACAACCCAGTGAAACGCAGCGGCTTGGAGGGATACGGGCTGGAGATAGTGGAGACGGTGCCCATCGTTATTGCCCCCAACAAATACAACGAGCGGTATCTCAAGACCAAGCAGGACCGCATGGGCCACATATTGGGCATCAAGGAAAAGGATTGAGCCCGTCGGCGCTGCCAGAGGCATGATTAGCCCGTAACATCATTCGAGGCAATGACTTGGGAGGGTTGGAGAAAAATTATTTTCCCATATTAGAAAAAAGTTGTAAATTTGCAGCCGCTATATCGGGTACGTAAGTGTCGGAAAGGGCGCTGCAAGGCAACAAGGGAATTCGTTCCGAAGGCGCGGTAAGGCAGAAATGGAACCATATAGTTTTCAGGAGAATGATGTATGTTTGACTACGAAACGAAACTGGCTGGAATCGAATACAAGGTGAACCAGGTGATAGACGAGAACAAGGAGCTGAAAGAATCGTTGCTGAGACAAACGGAGCGTCAGGAAGAGCAAAAAGAAAATATTAAAAACCTAAATATATCACTAAATAATTTAAAAGAAGAAAACAAAATTTTAAAGTTAAGGAATACGCTGGAAGAGAAGGGCGATTCTACAGAGATAAAACTCAAGATTAATCAATTGATTCGGACTATAGACAGAAGCTTATCTTTACTGAATAAAATCGGCTAAGTGACGATGGAGGAGACGATTCCTGTAACGGTCAGCGTGCTTGGGCGCAAGTACAAGCTGAAAATAGCCAAGAGCCAGGAGGAGGCGCTGCGCAAAGCGGCACAACTCATAGACTCGCAAGCCAGGAAATACGGTGACAACTACTCCTACCGAGACCATCAAGACCTACTGGCGATGGTGGCGTTGGAACAGACCACAGAGCTGAACAAAATACGGGAAAACCTGAAATTCAAAGACGGCAAACTGATAGACAAAATCGCGGAGATTGACAACGCGCTTGAGAATTACCTGCATCCCACCCAAAACAGTTTGTAAACTCAACACATTTTACAAACCGAGTACGCTCAGGGTGGGTAGGTTGTATGGCTGAGACGCCCGGCACTCAAATCCTTTCGTTTCGGAGTTTACCATAACTCTCGGCGGGCGAGATGCAGGTTTCTTTCTTCCTTCCCCACTTCCGGCTCTTCCTCCCAAACATCTATCAAACATCATGAACGGAATATTATTTGCAATCATCGGAATCGTTGTGGGTGCCGGCGGCGGAGTGCTACTGACCACCACAGTAATGAAGAACAAACTGCTGGCCAAAAGCCAACAAACTCTGAAAGACGCTGAGAAAGAAGGCGAGAGCATCAAGAAGGAGAAGATTTTGCAGGCCAAGGAGAAATACCTGCAGATGAAAAGCGAATATGACAAGCAGGTGAACGACCGCAACAACAAGCTGCACGACGCGGAACAGAAACTGAAACAGCGTGAGCAGACGTTGACACAGAAGGTGGAGGACCTTCAGAAGAAGAGCAACGAGCTCAAGGCCGCCAGCGACAACCTCAACAACCAAATAGAGCTTCTCAATAAGCGGCAGCAGGAGGTGGAGAAGGTATACAAGGAGAGCGTGAACAAGCTGGAGCATATTGCCGGCATGACTGCTGACGAGGCCAAGCAGCAGCTGATTGACGCCATTACCGACGAGGCCAGGGTTGAAGCTGCCAACAGTGTGGTGGACATTGTGGAGGAGGCCAAGATGACTGCCAACGAGCAGGCCAAGAAAATTGTGATACAATCCATACAGCGCACCGCTACCGAGGCCGCTATCGAGAATACCGTGACGGTGTTCAACCTGGAGAACGAGGAGGTGAAGGGCCGCATCATTGGCCGCGAAGGCCGCAATATCCGCACCCTCGAGTCGCTCACAGGCGTGGAGATTATCATCGACGATTCGCCTGACGCCATCATCCTTTCGGGATTCGACCCTGTGCGCCGTGAGATAGCCCGTCTGTCGCTCCATAAACTGGTGACCGACGGCCGCATCCACCCTGCCCGTATTGAAGAGGTGGTGGCTAAGACCCGTAGACAAATAGAGCAAGAGATTGTCGAGGTGGGTAAGCGTACTTGCATAGACTTGGGCATCAACAATATGAACCACGAGCTGATGCGTATGGTGGGCCGTATGAAATACCGTTCTTCCTATGGACAGAACCTGTTGCAGCATAGCCGTGAGGTGGCAAATTTGGCTGCCACTATGGCTAGCGAGCTTGGTCTGAACCCCAAACTGGCCAAACGTGCAGGACTGCTGCATGACATTGGCAAGGTGCCTGAGACAGAGCCCGAGCTGCCACATGCCATCCTGGGTATGAAGCTGGCTGAGAAATACAAAGAGAATGCCGATGTATGCAACGCCATCGGTGCGCACCACGACGAAACGGAGATGACGTGCCTGATAGCACCCATCATCCAGGTGTGCGACGCCATCAGCGGAGCCCGTCCCGGTGCTCGCCGCGAAGTGGTGGAGGCCTACATCAATCGTCTCAACAAGCTGGAGTCGATGGCAATGAGTTACCCCGGTGTGGTGAAGACCTATGCCATCCAGGCAGGACGCGAGTTGCGTGTCATCGTAGGTGCCGAGAAGGTGAGCGATGTGGAAGCCAACAAACTCTCCTACGACTTGTCTCGCCAGATTCAGAACGAGATGACCTATCCAGGACAGATAAAGGTAACCGTCATCCGCGAGACTCGCGCCGTCAACTACGCAAAATAAATGACAGAGCTATTCATCCATTGGAACGTTGACCCAGTGATCTGCCACATCGGGTCGTTCGGTCTGCGGTGGTATTCGTTAGGTTTCCTCTTTGCCTTTCTCTTCGGCTATATCATCATGCTCAAGATATTCAAGCGCGAAAAGGTGGAGGAAAACTATCTGGACGTGCTCGTGATATGGATGTTTGTCGCCATTTTGGTAGGTGCGCGACTGGGACATTGCCTTTTTTATCAGCCCGACTACTTCCTGACATCGGAGCACTGGCTGGAAATAATTCTGCCTCTCGACATGCGGACGGGTCAGTTCATCGGCTATCAAGGACTGGCCAGTCACGGGGCAGCACTGGCTATCCTCATCGCCCTGTGGCTCTTCTACCGCAAGAAACGGATGAATCCTTGGTGGCTGCTCGACCGGTTGGTCATTGTGGTGGCTCTGGGTGGCGCCTTTGTCCGTCTGGGCAACCTCATGAATTCTGAAATCTATGGTGTGGAGACGTCGTTGCCATGGGGCTTTGTTTTTGAGCGTAACCATGAGACGGTACCCAAACATCCCACCCAACTCTACGAGGCGCTTTCGTACCTTGTCATTTTCCTCGTCAGCTATGTCGTGTACCGCAAGAAGAAGGGCAAGTTACGCACGGGCGTGCTGTTCGGCTGGTGGCTCATCGCCCTGTTCGGCATGCGCCTGATTATCGAGTTTGTAAAAGAGGAGCAGGTGGATTTCGAGAAAGGTATGTTGCTCGACATGGGACAATGGCTCAGTATGCCGTTTATTGCGCTAGGCATCGTCATGGTGGTGTTGGGGTATAAAGGAAAAATCTCAAACCAGATATTTATTCCCAAGAAATAAGCGTCGGGGGGTCAGCAGCGCCCCTCGCCACAATAATTGTCAACCAATATGAAAACACTGATTTTAGTTCGCCACGGCGAAAGTGAATGGAATAAGCTGAATCTTTTTACCGGCTGGACCGATGTGGATCTGACCGAGAACGGCATTCGTGAGGCCTACGAGGCAGGCAAGTTGATGAAGAAGGAGGGATTCCATCCTGAGATATGCTTCACCTCCTATCTGAAACGTGCTGTCAAAACGCTCAACCAGATTCTGGATGCTATGGATATGGACTGGCTGCCCGTGCAGAAGAGCTGGCGGCTCAACGAGAAGAGCTACGGTGCTATCCAGGGGCTCAACAAAGCCGATACCGCAGCGAAGTATGGCGACGAGCAGGTGCTCCTCTGGCGACGCAGCTTTGATGTCCGTCCGCCTGCACTGGACGACAACGACCCGCGTAATCCCCGCAATGAGCAGCGTTATGCTGGCGTCAATCCTGCCGACCTGCCCGCCACCGAGGCCTTGTGCGACACTATTGCCCGTCTGATGCCCTATTACAAGGAGACCATCATCCCCGCTTTGCGTCAGCACGAGCAGGTGATAGTGGTGGCTCACGGCAATTCGCTGCGCGGCATCGTCAAGGAGCTAAAATCTATGGGCAACGAGGAAATCATCAAGTTCAATATCCCTACGGCTGTGCCCTATATTTTTGAATTTAATGATGACCTGAAGCTGCAAAAAGACTACTTTTTGGGCGATCCTGAGGAAATTCGCAAGAAAATAGAAGGAGTTGCTAATCAGGCGAAAAAGAAATAACTTAACGACGAAAAACGCCGCAGTTGCAAAAAAATTTGGCGGTGTAACAAAAAGTTGTTACTTTTGCAGCCGATTTCGCTCAGTGAGTGAGCGAGTTTAAACAGCTACACGGAGAGGTGGGTGAGTGGCTGAAACCAACAGTTTGCTAAACTGTCGTACTCGATTAGGGTACCGGGGGTTCGAATCCCCCCTT
>CACXCY010000011.1 GCA_902766265.1 uncultured Bacteroidota bacterium | reverse complement strand
GCTTATCATAATGGATGTTTAAATTTATGCAATCTTGCAATTCAACTGCAAAATTACATAAATATTTTAAAGGGACAAAATAAATTACTGATAAATGTAGTATAATATATTAAAATCAATCTGATTATATGCGTTTTGACAAATTGGGCAGAAGTAAACAAGTGGTCGCGAATCTTGCGTACTGACGAAAATGCATAAAAAATGCCAATTTTCGTCAGTAGGAATCTTGGGCGGCTTGGTTGTATCATCCTTTCGGTTTTATCTTCAATGTAGTTAGCGGTATAAACAAGAACATTAACACATAAAATATAAACACTATGGCAATATTTCTTTGGATATTCCAATTCATCAGCCCCGTTGCTGTTGTTCTCGGGGGCTTTTATTTGCTTGAAGACGCAGATCCGCTTGCGTTGGTTCTGGGCATTATCTCGGCAGTCATCGGCCTTATCGTAGGTATTGTCGGCTGGGGTGATACGGTGCCGCCCCGCTGGTTTTGGATTAAGAGCAGTATGGATTTGGCTGGCAGCCGCTTCATGACTGCCCTCGGCTACGCCATTCAGTTCTTCTTTATCCCCGCCTTTATCATGGGCATGATAGAATATTTTGGGTAGACCTGGAGTAGAACGCCATCGGGCGGCAGCGTTTTAGAATCTGTTTAAAATTAGTACTATGGTTTAGTGCACGATTTTTTTAGAGGTCGAGTATCTAATACTATTCGCTGAGGTTGTGGCGGCGCATGTGGAGGTTTATTCTTACCGACGGAGGAATTCGGAGCAGAGGATGGCGGTGGCTACGGAGGCGTTGAGCGATTCGCAGGAGCCCCCTCGGTTGGGTATCATGACGGGCCGGTCGATATAGTCGCGCACGGCTGCGGTGATGCCTTGCGATTCGTTGCCTATCACCAGAATGGCTTTGTCGGTCACCAGCGTGGTTTGGTACACATTGTCCCCCTCAAGCAGCGCACCATAGACGGTATAGCCCTCCTGGCGACGCTGTGCGAGAAAGGCATCCAGGTCGGTATAGATGACCCGTGTGCGGAAGATGGCTCCCATGGTGGATTGCACGACTTTGGGGTTGTAGCACGATACGGTATCGCGCGAACAGACGATAGTGCGTATGCCAAACCAGTCGGCTGTGCGCATGATGGTCCCCATGTTGCCGGGGTCCTGTATCTTGTCGAGGACAAGCGTCAACGGAGCTGTGGGCAGCTGGTGCTCGTCGGAGGTGGGGCGTGACAGCAGCATCCACACCTGGTTGGGGGTCTTCTGGTTGCTGATACGTTCCAACTCGGCGTCGGTGATTTCGAAGAGCGGCACCTCCTGCTGTTGGGCAGCGTCGGCGTGGGCCTCTATCCATGGGTGGGTGGCACAAATGGCCCGTATGGTGGCACCCGATTGTAATGCTTCGTCGCACATCTTGACGCCCTCAACGACGAAAACGCCGTCCAAGTCGCAAACCTTCTGCATCTTATAGGATGCCAACGATTTGAGTTTTGCTTTTGAAATCATGCTGCAAAGGTACGCAAAAAAATGCAAAGTGGCCACGGAAAAACCCGAAGAGTATTGCTGCGCGGCTCTCCGACAGACGGAAACGATATAATGTAAATAATTGATAAATAATATATAATTCTATTCTATAGGACCTCATAAGGAATTTTATTTTGTCATTTTCGGAAAAAGTAGTACTTTTGCAGCCGATTTGACAGATGGTGGGCGTAGCTCAGCTGGTTAGAGTGCCGGATTGTGGATCCGAAGGTCGTGGGTTCGAACCCCACCTCCCACCCTGCAAAAAGAAAAGGTGTCCGTAGCGACACCTTTTTCTTTTTATCATAATCTCCGAGGAGGACTTGATGAGCGGACAATGCTGTTGCCGTTCAGCCCCGTGGGGAATCCCTACATCACCACTACTTTCTTGACGCCGATGAGGCGGTTGTTGGTAAGTATGCCACACATGTATACCCCATGCGAAAGCTGCGACAGGTCGAGGGTGACGGTGCCGCTGGCTTGCTGTATGGCGACTTCACGCACGGTGGCACCCATCAGGTTGCGCATCACGATGCGGCCGTTCTCGCAGCCCTCCGGCAGCGTGTAGCTGATGTGCAGCTGTCCGACGGCAGGGTTGGGGTAGGGGAGCAGCGAGAGTGGACGGTTGTCTTGCTGGGCAATGCCGGCATGGGTGCCTGTGAACGCCAGTTCGATATAGACCGACAGCGTGTCGTTGGGCACCTGCGTGCTGTAGATTTTCAGCAGGAAGAGTCCTGTATCGCCCGTAGTGATCTCAAAGTCGACAAACAGTTGCGTGTATTCTCTGCCGGCAGGCATGGAGAATACGGGCGACACGTTGCCTGCCAGACATACGCCGGCACAGAGCGAGAGCACCTGCATACCGTCGGCATCGATGGCTGTGCAGGAGGCCTGCATGCTGTCGTGCTCCGTATCGGAGTTGTTCAAGGTGGGGATGAACATCGGCTCCACCTCGTCGGTAGTGAAATGGATGGTGTCGCCGTTGGCATAATCCACACGGTTGTAGGATAATGAAACTGACTGGGCCCCAGCAGCGATAGCGGCACCTGTCAGCAGGATAAAGAATAATGCTTTCTTCATAGGATATGTTTTTATTGCTTGTTTGAGGTTGCAAAGATAACAATATTTTCTCATTTGGGAGAAAGATGGAAATTAGACGCGAGTTTTAAGACGGCACCATTAAGCCAGTTTGCGTTGCGGCTCCGCAATTTTACGGTTCCGGTTGAGCCAGCTGTATCAACTCGTCGACCACTTTTTTGACCCCTGTACCGGCTTTCTCCTGGTATATCTTTATCGGACGGCTGACGGTGACGGTTTTGGGGTCGACAAGGTAGCAGGGCACGTTGTTGGGCACAAAATGAATGAGTCCGGCAGCAGGATATACCGCCATGCTGGTGCCGATGACCACAAAGAAATCGGCCTCTTCGCAGAGCTTGGAGGCGGGCTCGATATTGGGCACCCCCTCGCCAAACCATACGATATGCGGTCGCAGTTGCGCGCCATCGGGCGCCCGGTCGCCGATGTGGATGTCGCGGTCGCCAATCTCCACAATGACGTTGTCGTTGATATCGCTGCGCCCCTTGTTGAGCTCACCGTGCAGATGAAGCACATTCGTCGACCCTGCGCGTTCGTGCAGATTGTCGATATTCTGGGTGATGATGCGCACGTCGTAATATTTCTCCAAGCGCACCAGCTGGCGGTGTGCTTCGTTGGGCTCGGCTTTGAACAGCTCGCGTCGACGGGCATTGTAGAAGTCCAGCACCAACTGGGGGTTGCGTTCATAGGCCTCGACGGTACACACGTCTTCTATGCGGTATTTCTCCCACAGCCCGTCGCTGTCGCGGAAGGTGCTGATGCCGCTCTCGGCGCTGATGCCGGCGCCTGTAAGGATAACAACTTTTTGCATATTATATCTGTTACATTACTTTCATCTCGGTACGACGGTTCTGGCTGCGACCCTCGGGGGTGCTGTTGTCGGCCACGGGCAGGGTCTCTCCGTAGCCCTTGTAGCTGAGCCGGTCGGCGGCAACACCGTGGGCCACCAGGTATTCGTACACGGCACGTGCCCGTTGTTCGGAGAGCCGCTGGTTGTCGGCTGGACGGCCCACATTGTCGGTGTGGCCTCCAAGCTCTATCTTCAATGTCGGGTTGCTCTTCATCACTTCCACCACCTTGTTGAGTTCTATTTGTGAGGCCTCCAGCAGCGTGTATTGGTTGGTCTCGAAGAAGACGTTGCGCAACGCTATGCGTTCGCCACTCTCCAGCCGTTTCAGCGGGATGTCGATATGGTCGGGACTCCAGGTGCGGTCGGCAGCCACCCCTTCCTCCAGGTTGTAGTTCTTGGAGTAGAACAGGTAGCCCTTGGCGCTGACATGCACAGCGTAGTCGGTCAGGGCGGGCAAGCTGATGATGTAGCTGCCCTTCTGGGAGTCGGAGGTTGTGGTGGCCACGGTCTTCCCTGTGCTGAGGTCCACCACCTTGACTTCTGCCGATAGCCGCGATCCGGTCTTCTCGTCGTAGACGATGCCTTTCATGCAGATGGTGACGACGGGACGTGCCGCCACAGGCAGCTCGAAATGATAGAGGTCCTGCCGTCCATAGCCCCCTTCGCGGTCGGAGGAATAGTAAGCCGTGTGACCGTCGGCGCTTACAATGAGGTTGGTCTCATCGGCGCCGGTATTGATGGGGTAGCCCACATTGACGGGCTTGCTCCACGAGCCGTCGCTCTGCTTGTGACTTACAAACAGGTCCATGCCGCCCATGCCCACATGCCCGTTGCTGGAGAAATAGAGCGTCTGGTCGTCATAGTGGATGAAAGGGCTCATCTCGTTGCCGCTGGTGTTGATGGTGGGTCCCAGGTTCTCGGGCTTGCCCCAGCCGCCTTTGTCGTAGACCGTTTTCCAGATGTCCATACCTCCGTATCCGCCCGGCCGGTCGCTTACGAAATAGAGCGTGCGGCCGTCGATGGAGAAGGAGGGTTGCGACTCCCAGGCACTGCTGTTGACCGCAGGACCGAGGTTGCGGGGAGCACTCCATTTGTCGCCTTTGCGCGTACACATGTAGAGGTCGCAGCGTCCTGCGCCATCCTGCCGTCCGCAGGCGGTGAAGAACATGATGCGCCCATCCTGCGAGATGCATTGCGCCCCTTCGTTGTCGTTGCTGTTGACGGGCTCGCTCATGCGTTGCGCCTGGCTCCAGACGCCCTCTTCGCAGGTGGTGATGTAGAAGTCCTCCTCCTCAGCCAATCCAGGCATGGTGCTTCGGGTGCGGGGGAAGCGGCGTGTGAATATCAGCGTCTGTCCGTCGACGGTGAGCGCCGGCAGGTACTCGTCGTCGCGGGAGTTGACTGCGTTACCCATATTCTCGGGACGGAACTCCACAGGGTGGGCTATTGCATAGGATCTGAATTCGGCACAGGCGATGCCGTGTTTTGCCGCCGTGTGGCGGTCGGCATTCTTCTTGTCGCGTTTCAGGAATGTTTCATAGTTCTCCTTGGCTTTGGAATAGTTGCCTGCTTTGAGTTCCAACTCGCCCAGCTGAAACCACGCTTGGGTGTAGAAATCGGGGTTTATCTTCACAGCGGCATAGTAGTACTGGCGGGCCTGCTCGTCGTGGCCCATGTCGAGGTTCCAATCGGCCAGCACGATGTTGGCCTCCACAAAGCGGGGGTCGTGTTCAAGGGCCTGCTTGAAGTATTTGGTCGCCTCGTCGCCACGTGACTGATAGATGGCCTGTTTGCCTTTCTCGTAGAGTTTGATGGCTTTGGCGTCGGAAGTGCTGTAGCGTTGGGCCAGAGTCATGAGGGGCAGCAGGCAGATAAGGAGTGCAAGTATTCGTTTCATAACGTTGTAAAAACGGAAGGGTGCGGTAATTATTACACGGCAAGGGGAGAAAATCGACGGAGGAAAGAAACAGGGCATCCGTTGGCGGATGCCCTGTTGGGGATAGGGATGTGCGGAAGCACGTTATTTGACCAAACGATAGGTGTCGCTGGCAATGACAAATTCCTCGTCGGTAGCCACCACGATGGTGGTAACTTTCGAGTCGGGAGTGGAGATGACAGCGTCGTCGCCCGAAATCTTGTCGTTGAGTTCCATATCGATTTTGATGCCGAGGAAGTCCATGTTCTCCAAGATGGGGTGACGCATGAACCAGGCGTTCTCGCCGATGCCGCCCGTGAAGAGCAGGATGTCGCAGCCGTTCATGGCAGCCATGTAGGCACCGATGTATTTCTTCACCCTGTAGGCAAACATATCGAAGGCGTAGGTGCAGCGCTCGTCGCCGGCATCGCGGCCGGCACGGATGTCGCGCATATCCTGCTTGCCACCGCTGATACCCACGAGGCCGCATTTCTTGTTGAGCATGGTGGTCACATCCTTCCAGCTCATGTTCTCCTTCTCGATGAGGTAGGTCAGGGCGCCGGGGTCCACATCGCCGGGACGGGAGCCCATGATAAGACCCTCAAGGGGAGTCATACCCATCGAGGTGTCGACCGACTTGCCGTGATCCACAGCGCAGATGGAGGCACCGCTACCGAGGTGGCAGCTGATAATCTTGAGGTCTTTCCAGTCTTTGCCCACCATCTTTGCGGCCTTCTCGGCCACATACATGTGGCTGGTGCCGTGGAATCCGTAGCGACGGATGCCGTATTTCTGGTAGTATTCGTAGGGCAAGCCGTAGAGATAGGCCTTCGGAGGCAGGGTCTGATGGAAAGCGGTGTCGAACACAGCCACCTGCGGCACGCCGGGCAGCACGTCGCGCATAGCGTAGATACCCGCCAGGTTTCCGGGAGTGTGCAGCGGAGCCAGGTCGGCCAGTCCCTTGATTTTCTCAATCACATCGTCGTTCACCAGGCAGCTCTCCTTGAAGAGTTCGCCGCCCTGGGCCACGCGGTTACCCACAGCGCCAATCTCCTTGAGATCCTTGATGACGCCCATCTTGGGGTCGGTAAGAGCTTTGAGAACGATTTTGATACCGTCGGTATGGGTGGGGATGGGGAGCTGCTCGTAGTGCTTCTCGCCATTGTACTTGTGGGTGAATTCACCCATTTCGAGACCGATGCGTTCGAGGAGGCCTTTGGCCATCACCTTGGCGTTGTTGTCCATATCAATCAACTGATACTTGATGGACGAACTGCCGCAATTCAGAACTAATATTTTCATTTCAGTATGTATTAAGTTTGTAATATTCAATGTTTAGATGCGCAATCGTCGCCAAGAGGCATCCGATTTTGAATTTTCAAAGATACAAAAATAATCCGTTACCAAGCAAACTTTCTGAACAAACTTTAGTATACACATTGAAACCAAGGAAGATGCTATTTCGGGGAAAAGTTTACAGCGGCACAATCCGATGCAACTCTGATGTAGGTCTGATGTGACTCTGACATAACTCTGACTTTAGGTTGCCCCCGAAACTTGCCTCCCCGAAAATGGAAAACAAGTGCATTTCACATTCTACGTTCTACATTCTTCATTCCAGGTTTCAAGTTTCAGGTTTCAAGTGGACCTCACCCCCCAGCCCCCTCTCCTAAAGAGAGAGGGGGAGGATGCTCTCCCAGGTTTCAAGTTTCGTTGAGAAATAATATTTTGTTGACTGAGAAAAGATTTGTATCTTTGCAGCGTGAAAATGAAATGATAAAAAGTAATTAAAACTGAATAAAATAGAAAGATAGAATAGTAACAAATACATAAATTAGAAGCGTTTTTGCTTTTCAAGTATTGCTGAAATCTGGACAATTTCAACTTCACTACACAAGGAAGCAGAACGCTCACGGTGCTATCCGTGGGCTTTCTTGTTTGTAGTGAAGGTAGTCCAGAACCGCAGCAATAGACAGAAGTCCGCGGTTTTTTTATTTGGTGCTTGGGAAGTGAAACAACATTCAATACCAAGTATCATGAGTAATTTCGAGAAAGTAATCAACCACTACCGCAAACAATCTTTTTCAGAAGCCGACAAGGGCAACCGTTTTGAACGCCTCATGCAGGCTATGTTGAACACCCTGCCACCCTATTGTAATGAACTGAAACAAGTGTGGCTCTGGAATGAGTTCCCCTACCGTCTAAGTATTTCTGCCCACGATTCGGGCATCGATCTTGTGGCACAAACAAACGACGGCAACTATTGGGCTATACAATGCAAATGCTATCGTGCCGACGCAAAGATTGACAAAGGGGATGTGGATACCTTCCTCACCACTTCGTCACGTGCATTCAAAGACGAGGAAGGCAAACAGCATTTCTTCAGTTTCCGACTCTGGATTGATACCACCGACGGTGGATTCACCAGCCACGCTGCCGAAAGTTTTATAGGCCAGGCAATACCTGCCAGCGTGCTGCATCTCGCCGAGTTGGCCGAGATGCCTGTCGATTGGGAGGAGTTGGACAAAGGCCTCAGCGGCACAAAGGCCATCACCGAACATAAGGAGGTTCGTCAACATCAGCAAGATGCTCTCGATGAGGCCATGAAGTATTACAAAGAGCATGACCGCGGAAAACTCATTATGGCTTGTGGTACAGGCAAGACCTTCACCGCCCTCCGCATCGCCGAGCAGATGACCGACTGCCGAGGAAAGGTACTCTTCCTCGTTCCCAGCATCGCCCTTTTGGGGCAGACCCTCCGCGAATGGTGCTTCGATGCCCAGAAGCCTATCCGCCCTATGTGTATCTGCTCTGACAGCGAGGTGAGCCGCACCCATACCAAAGACGATGACACCAATATTACCAGC
>CACXCY010000010.1 GCA_902766265.1 uncultured Bacteroidota bacterium | reverse complement strand
GCTTCTCCGGACGTTTCTATGGTGGTTTCATCACGAAAGGTGCCCTCTTGAACTCCGAGATGTACTTTGCTGATGAGAATAAGCAGTGGTTGAGCGGTATTCCCGACAACGACAACTACTACATCTATAACTGGATTCACTCTGGTTCCCAGTATTCGGAGAATTCCTACTCCTCTTTCTCCTCCCTGAAGACCAAATACAATCCGGGTGAGGCTTACCTCGACGAAGACTACTTCAGAGGATTTGCTAATCCCAATTCGATGAGCTCGCAGACCCAGACGGAGGCTCTTGACAAGAACCAGGAGCTTGAAGACGTGGTTAATGGTTTCTGGTCGCCCTACGGACTCGTTTCCCTCCAGCCTTTCCATCCCGGTTTCAACTATTCCTTCTACATGGCTGACGACGATACTCTGAATGCCATCGGCGGTTCCACCTATGCTTCTGGTGAATACAAGAACAAACTTGAGCGTGAACTGCTGGTTAGCATCTACAACAAGGCTATTAACTATCACGACTTCTCCTTGCTGCCCAGTGTCCATGTCGTTCTCACCGCCGACACTTCCAAGTGGACCCGTTGCCCGGTCATCGAGATGTGCGATGATTATACTCAGGCCGAGGGTAATGCCCGCAAGTTCAGTGCCCGTAAACATGCTTCCGTCAACAAGGAAGGCAAGACCTGCTCCGAACTCGGCGTTGCTCCTAATGTCAATGACCCGAATAACCCCGCTTACATCTCCGCCAACGGTATGGGTTGGTTCCCTGGCTATGCTATCAACACCGCCACAGGTGAGCGTCTCAACATTATGTTTGGTGAGGATTCCCGCTATGTGCAGCACAATGGCCGCGACATGATGTGGAACCCTGGCAACGTTACTGTTGAAGGTACGGGTAACTATGTCTTTGGCGGTCGTCACTACATCTATGTGATGAATGCCACACGTCAGCCCTACTACAATTTCAAATCTCTTCCCACCAACCCCAACGCCAGTCCTGTTGTTACTTCCTACACCACTTACACTACTCCGTCTTATGACGCTGGTCGTTGGGCCATGCAGATGCTTAGCTCCGTCGACAGATTTATGAATATGCATGCCCGTAAGGCAGGTTTTGACTATCTCGCCCACGGTATCTCCAAGAGCTTTGATGTTAATAACGGTATCCCGGAGCGCGACTCCATTGCCATGCTCTATGCTTCTGTGGCTTGGGTTAACATGCCTATGGTCAACAGCCGTTACACCATCAATAACCCCATGGAGGATATCCCCTGCGACGTTACCATTGACATCGACGTCCGTGCTCCCTATGGCGCTTTCCTATCGCCCAACCGCACCAAGTCTGTAAGTGCCGATGTTGCTAACGTCAACCATGAGATGCCTGCTTACCAGTTTGTGCTCTCCGCCGCCGATGCTGTCCTCGAAGGACTTGCCACCGCCGGTGACGCTCGTCAAGAGTACATTGATTCCCTCCTCGGACAAATCGCCGTTGTCCCGAACCCCTACTACAGCCATTCTTCTTATGAGACTGCTAGCCAGCTCGAAACCAAGGTGCGCATTGTTAACCTGCCCACCGGTCTTGAGGATAACCAGAAACAAGGCTGTCTCATCCGTATCTACACTGTTGACGGTACTCTCGTCCGCACCCTTGGACCCACGCCTGTCAACCAGACCTACGTTGACTGGGATCTCCACAACCAGACCGGTATCCCCATTGCCGGTGGTATGTATCTGATCCATATCAGCGTCCCAGGTATTGGCGAACGCGTCGTCAAGTGGTTCGGCACCATGCGCCCCGTTGACCTCAACTCGTTTGGATTCTAATAGTGTAAGAAACAACTAAAATATTACAGAGATGAAAAATATATTAAGAATATTTGCTGTAGTTGTGCTTCTCACGGTGCTCTCCGTCCCGTCGGCCCAGGCTGGCAATGACGAACGCCGTGGTACCGCTGGCGCCTCCGAGTTGCTTATCAATCCGTGGGCACGCAGTACCGGTTGGGGAGGCGTCAATATCTCCAATGTGCGTGGTCTCGACGCTATGTTCGGCAACGTCGCTGGTCTGGCTTTCATTGAGAATATCGAGGTGGCCTACACCAACACCTTCCTTTATGGTGGCAAGTCGGGTCTCGTCAGTGCTGCCAGCATCAACACTTTCGGCCTTGGTATCCGTGTCTTCGATGCTGGTGTCATCGGCGTCTACGTGATGTCCATGGGCTTTGGCGACATCGATATTACCACTGAGAATAGCCCCGAGCTCCATACCAATGGTACCTTCTCGCCTTCATACATGAACATCAATGTTGCCTACGCTCACAGCTTTACCCGTAGTATCCACGGCGGTGCTGTACTCAAGGTCGTCACCGAGAGTACCGATAACGTCTCTGGTTCGGGTTTCGGCATCGACGCAGGTATCCAGTATGTCACTGGTGAGAACGATGAATTGAAGTTCGGTATCTCCCTCAAGAACTGGGGTCCCTCTATGAGTTTCGATGGCTCTGGCCTCTCCCTCCAGATGGATCTCAACGGCAACGACTTCACGGTTGAGACACGCCGTGGCGAGATGGAGCTTCCCACTTGCCTAAATATCGGTCTCTCCTACGACTTTCTGTTCGACAAGTGGGATCAGAGACTCACCATTGCAGGTGCCTTCACCTCCAACGCTTTCCTGCGTGACAACTACACTCTCGGTCTCGAATACAGCCTGTTGAAGAAATTCCAGCTCCGTGCCGGCTACATCTTCCAGGAGGGCATGTGGGGCAGCAGTTCCGCCACCGCCAGCAATGGCATCTGTGCCGGTGCCTCTATCGACATCCCCTTCACCAAGGATGAGAAGACCGGTCTCACTATTGACTACTCCTACCGTGCCGCCCAGCACCTCAAGGGCACCCACACCATCGGAGCCAGCTTCAGATTCTAAAGCTGAAAGACACATAATCCGGGTAGGGAAAGGCTTTTTTGAAGCCTTTCCCACCTTTTTAAACCTTAAGAAAACATACTATTTATCATGGCAGAAATCAAGTATTATAGCGAGGAAGGTCTCCAAAAGCTAAAAGACGAGCTCCACCATCTCATCGTTGTCGACCGTCCCGCAGCCTCCGCAGCTATCGCTGAAGCGCGCGACAAAGGCGACCTCTCTGAGAATGCAGAATACGATGCCGCCAAGGAAGCCCAAGGACACCTTGAAGCACGCATCTCCAAGTTGCAGGAACTGGTGGCTAACGCACGTCTTCTGGACGAGTCGAAGATTGACACCTCCAAGGTGCTGCTCCTCTCCATCATCACCATTCGCAACACCAAGAACAAGATGGTCCAAAAGTATACCATTGTTCCTGAAAGTGAGGCCAACCTCAAACTGGGCAAAATCAGTATCACCTCGCCTTTTGCTTCGGCTTTCCTCGGACACAAAGTCGGTGATGTTGTCGAAGTCAATGTCCCCGCGGGTAAGATGACCTTTGAACTCACTAAAATAGAAAGATAGTTATGGCTACTATTTTCAGTAAAATTGTCGCAGGCGAAATACCCTGCTATAAAGTCGCCGAAACCGAACACTGCTTCGCTTTTCTCGACATTAATCCTGTCGTCAAAGGACATGTGCTCTGCATCCCTAAGCAAGAGGTCGACTATATCTTCGACCTTGACGACGACCTTTTCTGTGAGCTGCACCTCTTCGCCAAGAAAGTGGCTAAAGGCCTAAAGAAGGTCTGCCCTTGCATCAAGGTTGGAGAGGCTGTTGTGGGTATTGACGTGCCCCACGTCCACATCCACCTGATGCCGCTCAACAAGCCCGGTGACCTCAATTTTGGGCATCATGTGGAGATGTCTTCCGAGGAGTTGAAAGCCCTTGCTGCCGAAATTGCTGCTGCTATCGAGGCTTAAACTTTCTTAATAAACGTTAAATTCGGTAAAAAAAGCAAAAATATTTTGCCAGTTTGGAAAAAGTATGTATTTTTGCACCCGAATTCAAGAACGAAAAAACAAGAAAAAGTTAATATAACACGTTATGTATCTGACAAAAGAGAAAAAAGAAGAGATTTTCGCCAAATATGGTAAAAGTGCCAAAGACACTGGTTCCGCTGAGGGACAGATTGCTTTGTTCACTTATCGCATCCAGCACCTCACCGAGCTGATGAAGCAGAATAAGAAAGATCAAGTCTCTGAGCGTGCCCTCGTGGGTCTCGTCGGTAAGCGTCGCAAGATGCTCGATTACCTCAAAGAGAATGACATCGAGCGCTACCGTGCCATCATCAAAGAACTCAATCTTAGAAAATAGTTTTTCATATTTATTTGGTTATGGTTGGGTCTTCCAGGGTTCTCCTGGAAGACCTTTTTTGATAAATACAAAATTTAATTTCTGTATATCAGAAAATTATTGTATCTTTGCACTTTCTTTTTGCCGGTCTTTAGATGCCCGACGATGGAGATAGTAATTTGAATATTAACACTTTTATGG
>CACXCY010000009.1 GCA_902766265.1 uncultured Bacteroidota bacterium | reverse complement strand
GATGGGGAAGCGGTCTTCGAAGTTGAGCACAAAGGTGATGTCGCCTGTGCGCTCAAGCATATAGTTGTCCTTCGGCGAGAAGTATCCGGGACCGAGCCGTCGCAGGTGCCAGGCGCGCATGGTGGTGGGGCCGCCGCCGAAGAAACTCTTCTCGTAAGGCATCTGCATCTTGTCGGAGTTTCCGTAGGGGAGTCCTGCGCCTATGAGCAGGCGGGTGACGAAGGTGTTGTCGGAACCGATATAGTTGTAGCGTTTCACCTCGCCGTTGAGACGTACGTATTGGGAGAACGGCACCTGATAGACGATGTGGATGCCGCTGGAGTCGGTGGGCACGTTCAGCGCGCGGCTCAATAGTTCGGCCAATGCACCTGCCGTCTCGGCCGACAGGTGGAGGGAGGTGAAGTCGCGGCGCACGTTGAAACGTTGGGTGCTGTAGACGTAGTCGTAGCGTGAATTGATGATGAAGTGGCTGCTGTATTGGTATTTGAGTCGCCCGTTGCTGGCGATGTTCTCTATGCGTGCCCAGAATGCGGGGTCGATGTCATAGAAACGCGCAAAGGTCATCTCTATCGGCAGCACCTGGTGCTGCACGCGGCTGTTGCTTCCCCAGCTGTAGCCGAACGATGTGTTGAGGAGCATGCGCTCGAAATATTCGCGGTCTTGGTAGTTGCCGCCTATGGTGAACACAGTGTGGGGCTTTGACCGCTGCCATATCCGTTCCCATTTCCGGGGGAGCAGCAGTCGGGGCAGGTCCAAACTGATGTTGATTCCCGCTTCAAATGCCGAGAAATTCTTGCCGTCGCCCGGAGTGCTGCCTATCTTGGGCATCTCTATCAGGAACGAGTTCTCCACCTTGAGCAACTCGGCGCCGCCGAATAGGTTCTTGTTCTGGTAGGCCATGCCTATCTCCACACCCAGGTTGCCGCTGGTGATGAAGTTCTGGTTGGTGTTGCTGTTGCCCGTCGGCGACGCATTGTTGACCTCGAGCGAGAGCGAGACCTTGCGGCGTGTGTTGTTGATGAGTCGCACGGTGGCGTCGAGAGTGCCTATGCTGTCGTTGCCGTCGGTAGGCGAAGGGGTGAAGTCGAAGTTGATGTATTTGAAGTTACGCAGGTTGAGGAGGGAGTTGTAGGAGCGCTCCACGCTGCGGCTTTGGTATATCTGGCCGTTGAAAAGGAACAGCGAGCGGGCGATGACTTCGGGCGCGAGCGTCATGGGCTGGGGGCCTATAAAATAGTAGTCGGTGGTGCGGTCGCCGAAGGTATAGGGGTATACCAGCGTGTCGAGCCGTTCGGTCTGTTTCTCCGCCAAAGCGCTGCTGTTCGGGTAGATGTATATCTTGTCGACCGTATACTGGCGCAGCGAGGATGTTTGCTGGTGCGTCGCCTGGTGGCGCATCGTAAGGTCTCTCACGCGCACATCGATGGAGAGGGTGTTGTCCGCAAAGGAGGAGTCAATCAGGAACGATATATTGTCGGCCGACGCATAGAAAAATCCATTGTTCTGCAGATTGTTGGCTATGCGGTCGCGTTCTTTTGCCAGGATGTCTTGGTCGTAGTAGTCGTCTTCCTTCAGCAGGGATGCGCGGTTCCATTGGTTCAGCAGTTGCTGCACAAGGTCGTTTTCGGAATGGAAAGCCACATGGCGTATTTTGTAGCGTGGCGACGGGTGCAGGTAGTATGTCACCCGTACATTCTTGTGGCCGAAATGGGCGGTGTCGTAGTGGAGGGTGGAGGTGAAGCAACCTTTGCTCTCCATCAGGTTCAGCAACTGTTGGCTTGTGCGTTCGGTGGCACTCTCGTTGTATATGACGGGTGGCTCGCCTTGTTTGCGCAGGGTGCGGTTTACAAAGTTGGAGTCGGAAGGGTTGGAGAGGCAATATGTCCGCATCTTCGGCCGCATCCAGAGAAATTTCTTGTTGGGTGTCTGTACGGTGTAGTTGTTCAGTTTTGTCAGCGCCCGTACGGACTCTTTGCTGGCTACAGATTCGTCGGCGGGCTCTATGACATACTTGTTTTCGGCCAGTATGGATTCGTGTTCGCCCACATACTTGTCGATGCTGCACGATGTCGCAACAGCCAGCAATGCCAGCAGGACAAGTGCGATTCTATATGGGCGTTGGGTGCGCATGGCAACTATTGGCGGTGCTGCTCTACAAGGTTGAGTATTTGTTGGGTGGCCCCAAGGTTTTCCGACAGATAGTCGGTGCATACTTGTGAGGCGTGGTGGTATGTCTCTTTGTCGTCAAACAGGCGTGTCAATATGATGTTGAGCTCCTGTGCCGTATGATAGGCGAAACCACCTTTGCGGGCAATGATGTCTTTGGCCTCTTGAAATTTCAAGTGGTTGGGCCCGAAACAGACAGGTTTTCCAAATGTTATGGCTTCAAGAATGTTGTGTATTCCACGTCCGAAGCCGCCCCCGATATAGGCCACGGTGGCGTAGCGGTACAGCGACGAGAGCATGCCCATATTGTCGATGATGAGTATCTTGTGTTTGTTCGGTGTGGTATCGGCTTTTAGTTGGGAATAACGGATACAGCGTTCTGCACCGAATAGGTGTTCGATGGCGTTGATGTGGCTGTCGCTGATAACGTGCGGTGCCACGATGAGTTTTAGCTCTCTCGGGTAGTTGTCAAGGAAATATTTGATATTGGCTTCGTCGGGCTCCCATGAACTTCCAGCCATCAACACAGGACTGTCGCCGATAAAGGTTTCTATCTCCGGGAAGCGTTTGCTGGCTTGCGCTATGTCGTTGACGCGGTCAAACCGAGTGTCGCCGGCTACGGAGCATTGAGATATGCCGTGGTTGCGAAGTAGTTGTAGCGATTCGTCGTTTTGTACGAAAAGATGTGTATAGTGTCCCAGCTGCTTGCGGAACCATCCGCCATACCATTTGAAAAAATACTGCGAAGGACGGAATATGGCGGAGAAGATATATGTGGGCACTTGGCGTTTGTGGAGCTCGTTCAGGTAGTTGAACCAGAAGTCGTACTTGACAAAAAATGCCACTGCCGGCTTTATGCGTTGCACAAATGCGCGGGCGTTGCGGCGGGTGTCCATCGGCAAGTAGCAGATGTAGTCTGCGTTGGCATAGTTTTTGCGTATCTCGAAACCGGAAGGGGAGAAGAAGGAAATGCAGATATTATAGTCGGGGTGGAGGACTCTGAATGATTCGAGCACGGGACGTGCCTGCTCGAACTCGCCCAATGACGCTGCATGAAACCAAGCTGTCGGGCCTTGGGATAGTTGCGGGATGCTGTCAGGTAGTTGTTTCCATCCTGCGCACATCTGTTTGGCTTTGACGTTCCAGATGCTTGCTATGCGTACGCCAAGAGTATATAGGTATATGCCGGCTGTGTATAGTGTTCTCACGGTGTTGTTTGTCGTTTGTGCATCTCTTGTGGACAGAATGGGTTAGAAGTAGTAGTAATCGTATGCAGGTTTGCCTGTGAGTGGGAACATCCAGCAGAGTTTGATGGCATACGACATATCGAAGTATCTGTTGGGGTCGGGACCATGTAGCCCCATCATGTTGTCGATAATATAGTCGCGGGTGGAGTGCATCCAGCTTTGACTCACTTCCAGAGCAATGTAGGCGTTGACAAGTGTGCGGTGGTTGCTCATGAATAGGTAACCGACACTTTCGGTGACCACAAAGCCGCGGCGTTGGTGGTCGTAGAGCAGCGCATAGTCGTCGTCAATCTGGGGGGCGTTGACCTCATTAATCATGAATATGGTCTGGTTCTGAATGTATCCTCCCGACAGTTTGGCAAAGATTCCGGAATTAGGGTTCTTTTCAGAGAAAGGGAACAGTTTTCCTACCCCTCCCTTGAAAGTGAGGCCACGGTTGTAGCAGGTTACCACGGCGTCGGTACCATTGGTACCTACGATAATACTGTCGCGCGTGAAAATGCCACTCATGCGGTCGACTCGGTATTTGAGGTTGTCGCTACCGAAGAATATGCTGCCGTCGAAAGAGAAGAACCAATTGCTCTTCAGTTTGTAAGCGAAGTCAAGACCAAAAGAGAGATAGGGCGGTTTATATAGGTCGTACATCGAACCGTCGGTCACTTTGTTGCCGTTGGGTTCTTTGCCGAAGGATAGCTTGTCGGATGGTGCAGTCACCCCGAAACTGAAACCAATAATCGGTGCCTGTAGTGTGTCAGGGTGCAAAATCTCCTGTGCGGTAGCGGTTCTCCATAGAGTGAGAAACACGATGATGGGTAGATATTTGAAGATTTTGTTCATCAGCGGGCCTCGTATCTATGGGTTATTTCATTCCCATCAGGTTGATTATTTTCTTGTAGATATCGGTGTTTTGTTGTATCCCGGTGAAGCGTTCGGCACCAGGACCGTAGGCGAATACCGGCACCATAACACCGGAATGGTTTGTGGTGACGAATTTGCATTCGTTCCTGCCTGCTTTGATATCACCATCGGTGAGCACCAGCCCGCCAGTTTCATGGTCGGCAGTGACCACCACAAGTGTATTGCCGTCTTTCTCGGCAAAGTCAAGCACTACCTTCAGCGTCTTTTCAAACTCGTCGAGTTCAGAGAACAGGAGGGCGGTGTCGTTGTTGTGTCCGCCCCAGTCAATTTGGGATCCTTCCACCATGAGGGCAAAGCCCTGTGGGTGTTTGTTCAGTATCTCAATGGCCTTTTTTGTGCCGTCGACCAGCCAATAGTTGCGTTGGTTGGCATCGCCTGGCTCGTCGTCAGCCGAGAGCAGGGCACATATTTTGTCATTGTTGCATTTCTTCAGATCCTGCAGGTTGTAGATCATCGTGTACCCACGTTGCAACAGGGTGTCGATAGGCCTTGCCGCATCTTTGCGTCCCTCGGGGAGGAATTGTTTTTTGTCGGCACCAATCATCACGTCGTGGCTGCATTGCGCCATTTGCATACTCAATGTGTCTTTCATTGAGCGGTCGGGAGTGTGGCCGTAGGTAGTGGCAGGAGTGGCATCGACAACGCTGCAGGTGACCACGAAACCGGTGGCTTTGCCCTTGTGTTCCTTTAACGTTGTGAAAAACGACGGGAGATCTGTGCCGTCGGGAGCTTGTGAAATGGCTCGGTTGTTTACCTTGTGTCCCGTCATCAGGGCTGTTCCTCCGGCTCCCGAGTCGGTAGTGTATTTATTGTTGGAATAGGTGCGGGAGAAACCCGTGAAAGGGAAACGTAGAAACTGAGATCCATCGTGATGTGCCACGATGGATGCATATACCTGGGTGGTTCCCATGCCGTCGCCTACGACGAATATAATGTTGCGGGGATGAGGGCTATTGTTGTGCCACACCCCCTCGCTGTATTCCGTAACAGTTTCGGGGGTGGTGGCTGTGAGGGGCTTGCTATGCGTGCATGCGGTGGCAAGCGTTATGACCGCCGTGGCGGCAATGATATGAAGTTTGTTCACAGTTGTTCTTGATATGAAATAGAAGGATAGTGGATTTTGTTTCTACTTTTGATTATTATCTTCTTCCTCCGCCCGAACGGCTGCTGCTTGAGT
>CACXCY010000008.1 GCA_902766265.1 uncultured Bacteroidota bacterium | reverse complement strand
ATCGTCCATATGGTACGTTTAGTGAATAACTGCCGTCACCCGTGATTAAAGCTTGCTTTAAAATACATCTGTTATCAGCATTTTCTATGTAAATCCGTTGTAATAAAACTTCACCCGACAGTGTTAAAAGACTATCTTCCCCCACAAAACCGCTTACTTCCATTGATTTTTGATAACCATATGCATACTCGGCAAGTCTTCTGTATTGAAGCCATCTCTCACATTGGTCTTGATATGCAAGCCATAGTTTGGTCGGGTATTTCTTGTTTTTTGGAACCACCCAAACTTCAGCGCCAACATCAGGTTTCCACCCGACAAAATCGTTGTGATAGTACCTGACAACGCCTTGGACTCTACACGTCTGCGCATTTAGTGGTAAAATAAATCCACACAACAAAAAAGCAACACAAAATAATGTCGTTCTCTTGATTAGGTTATTCATCGTAATTACCCTCATTCGTGTCGGGCGCAACTTTTATCCGAGTACAGACCTAACACGGGGAACGTATTCAAATAATAAAAGCGTGGCCTGACTATGCCACTTCGCTGATAGAGGTCGTGAGAAAACCCAAGTTGCAGAAATGGATGAACCAGTCCGCGCTATATTGCGTGAACCGTCATACCAACCTTGCAACTTCTAGAAATTTCTCACGTTTCTATCAGCAGGTAGAGCATAACGCTTTGTATTCTAAATAAATAATGGATTGTATATTCTACAATCCAATTACAAAAATACGATTTTCTCGACAAAAATGTTTTTTTTCTCATAGTATTACAAAAAAGAAAATACTAATCATTTATTAAAGATCTGAATTGGAAAATGTTAAGAATTACCAAATAGTACTGCCCCAAAAGATACCTACTAGTCTTACCATGCATGTGCAACAAAGGGTACTTGATTATATGCAATAAGCGAAATTCGCCGCAGCGATTTTCGCCAACGATAGCTGTTCTGCTTAGATGATTTTAAAAAGTTAAATTTTAACAGAACAACATTTTGCGCTACTCTGATAGTGGTTCATTGATTATCAGGTGTATTGGTGCTCTCTTAGTAACCTGTTAGTAACTTGCTAGTAACTTGACAGTAACTTGTCAGTAACAAAAAAGTAGGCGATTTTTGGCATTTTTGTGTCCGAAAAGTTAATTTTTTGGTGTTATAGTGGTATGCGAATTAACATTTGTTGTGGCTCGTGAATGCCGAAGATACTTTGTTTTTCAGGTTTTCGTTTTGTTGGGTGGTGCGGTGTCTTTTTGTTGTGTTTTAAAGAACAGAAAATAAATTCTGTAGATGTTTTTATTGGTTAAAAAATTGATATTTTTATGTATATTCCGTATAAAAAGCGTATTTTTGTAAATTCTCTTTGGCTCTTTTGTGGGCGTAAGAGATGTTTAATATATTTATAATCACGTAGTAGGTATGAATATTCAAGAAATAGAGGGCATTCTTTTTGACCATAAGCGTCTAGAAATATCCGACGAGGTGGCTCAGCGGGTGGAACGCTGCTTCCATTTTCTCCAGGAGTTCTCCAAGGACAAAGTCATCTACGGCATCAACACTGGTTTTGGCCCGATGGCGCAATACCGCATCAGCGACCAGGACCTGCTGGGTCTCCAGTACAACATCATCCGCAGCCACTCCACCGGAGCGGGCCGTCCTTTCGACGAAATCTATGTGCGGGCGGCTATGTTGGCACGCTACTGCACCTTTATCTCCGGCAAGTCGGGTGTGTCGCTCGATGTGATACGCCTTTTGCAGTCGTTCATTAACGAAGGTGTATACCCCGTCATTCCGGAGCATGGCAGCGTGGGCGCCAGCGGTGACTTGGTTCAGTTGGCCCACATGGCATTGGCGTTGATAGGCGAAGGACCGGTCACTTACAAGGGTGTGCGCAGGACGGGGGCCGATGTGATGCAGGAATTGGGACTGACACCTTTTGTACCGCAGTTGCGCGAAGGGTTGGCTATCACCAACGGAACAGCCATGATGACGGGCGTGGGTGTCGTCAACCTGCATTACGCCAAACGGCTCCTGAGGCAAGCAATCGCCGCATCGGTGGTGGTGAACGAAATAGTCTCTTCCTACGACGATTTCATGGCACCGCAACTTAACGATTTGAAGAACCACAGCGGTCAGAGCCGCGTGGCTGCCGAGATGAGCCGTATGGCTGCCGACAGTCGCTGCATGCTCAAACGCGAGATAGAACTATATCACCCCCACGAGGAGCGCGTATTCTCCCACAAGGTGCAGCCCTACTATTCGCTGCGTTGTGTGCCGCAGATACTCGGTCCTGTGATGGATACGCTCGACTATGCAGAGAAGATATTGGAAGAGGAGTTTAACGCCACCGACGACAATCCCATTGTGGATCCCGATACCCAGAATGTGTACCACGGCGGCAATTTCCACGGAGACTATGTGTCGCTTGAGATGGACAAGATGAAAATCGTTGTCACCAAGTTGACCATGCTGATGGAACGCCAGTTTAACTATCTCTGTCACGACCGCATCAACGGCATCCTGCCTCCGTTCCTCAATATGGGTGTGCTGGGATTGAACTACGGTATGCAAGCCATGCAGTTTACGGCCACCTCGACCACGGCTGAATGCCAGACGTTGAGCAACCCCATGTATGTGCACAGCATCCCCAACAACAACGACAACCAGGATGTGGTTTCGATGGGTACGAACAGCGCCATTCTGACCAAGCGGGTTATCGACAATGCCTTCCAGGTGATGGCGGTCCACTACATCGGCTTGGTGCAGGCCGTCGATTGCCTGAAGATAAGCGACCGGCTCTCTTCCACCACAGCCCGCATCTACAAAGACGTGCGTGGTTTGGTGCCTGTATTTGTCGAGGATACTCCGAAGACTGACGATATCACTCGGGTCATCGAATGGTTGAAGAACGCAAATTAATACCAAGTAAACAATGAAATACGCACTTGTGACGGGCGGCTCCCGCGGAATAGGTCGCAGCATTTGCCTGCAGTTGGCCAGCATGGGGTTTCCTGTTGTCATCAACTACAACAGCAACAGAACGGCTGCTGAAGAGACGCTCAAAGCGATAGAGGAGGCCGGCGGGCATGGTGAACTGCTGCCTTTCGATGTGTCCGATTCCAAGTCAGTAGATGCGGCTCTCGACGGCTGGTCGGAGCGTCATCCTGACGATTATATCGACGTGCTGGTGAATAATGCCGGCATCCGCCAGGATACGCTGATGGTGTTTATGCAGAACGAGCAATGGGACCAGGTGATGGGTACCAACCTGAACGGTTTCTTCTACACGACACGCCGTCTGCTGAAGGATATGCTTACCCATCGTCATGGGCGCATCATCAACATGACTTCGCTCTCGGGCTTGAAGGGACTGCCGGGTCAGGCCAACTATGCGGCATCGAAAGCAGCCATCATAGGCGCCACCAAGGCGCTGGCGCAGGAGGTGGGTGCACGTAAGGTGACCGTCAACGCCGTTGCTCCGGGTTTTATCAATACCGATATGACGCAGGGTATTGACGAGGCGACTCACAAGACGTTGATACCGTTGGGACGCTTCGGTAAGCCCGAAGAGGTGGCGGCGCTGGTGGGATTCTTGGCATCGGAACAGGCCGCATATATCACAGGCGAGACCATCTCGGTCAACGGAGGTCTCTATTGACAAGCATTATGTTCAACACGATAAATTTCAAAACGATGAAGATAAGACACATTTCACTATTGCTCATGATGCTGGGTATTATGGGCATCACTATGGCTCAGGATAACCGTGAGATTAGAGTTCCATCAGGATATCAGGGATTCCTTGAGCAGAGCAATCTCTATTCCCTCAGCAAGATTGAGGGCCGCAACGAGACTATGGTCGGGTTCTCCACCACACATGGCTTTTATTTCAATGGCCATACTTTTGTGGGTGTAGGTTTCGGCTTCGACGCCAACGACAACATTACCTTGGTGCCGCTGTACACATCCATCAAATATCTGTTCAACAACCAGAAAAACATTTCTCCTATCTTTGGGTTGCGGATGGGCTCCTATGTGGGCACAGACAATGGTGCATACGGCGAGGTGTCGTTGGGCTTGCGTTTCGCCAGCACGAAGGACTTTGCTGTTTCGGCGGTTCTGGCAGGTGTCTATTATGAGCCGGTACAGTTCTACCTCATCAACACGGAAGGCGACTGTTTCTACAACTTTTCCGGCATAGCCATCAAATTCAGCATCGAATGGTAAGCGGAAAACGTGTCGTCATTACAGGAATGGGCATCTACTCCTGTCTGGGTAGAAATCTGGACGAAGTAGCTGTGTCGCTCCGTGCCGGACGTTCGGGTATCGGCATTGACCCCCAACGCACAGAGTATGGGTATAGGTCGCCGCTGACGGGATTGGTGGAACGTCCACAGCTGAAGGGCGTACTGGATCGCCGTTCCCGTGTTTGCTTGCCGGAGCAGGGCGAATACGCTTATATGGCCACAGCAGAGGCCCTGCGGAATGCAGCCATTGATATGGACTATTTGGAAGAGAATGAGGTGGGGGTGCTGTTCGGTAGCGACTCATCAGCCAAAGCGGTCATTGACGCCCATACTACGGCGATGCGCACTAAAGACACTACGCTGATGGGCTCGGGGGCCATCTTTCAGAGCATGAACTCCACCGTCACGATGAACCTCTCCACTATCTTCAAGCTGCGGGGCGTCAATATGACTATAAGTGCGGCATGTGCCAGTGGCTCTCATGCCATTGGATTGGGATTGATGTTTATCCGCAACGGCTTACAAGATGTAGTGATTTGTGGTGGTGCTCAGGAGACAAACTATCTGTCCATGGGCAGTTTTGATGGTATCAGCGCTTTCTCGGTTCGTGTGGACGACCCCACGAAAGCGTCGCGTCCTTTTGACAGACATCGTGACGGGCTGGTGCCCAGCGGCGGTGCCGCATGTGTGGTGCTGGAGGATTATGACCATGCAGTTAAGCGTGGCGCTCCCATATTGGCTGAAGTGGTGGGTTATGGATTTTCATCCAACGGAGTTAATATTTCGCAACCCAGCGACAAGGGCTCTTACATCGCCATGCAGCGTAGTCTCATTGACGCTGGACTGACAGCCATGGATGTTGATTACATCAACGCCCACGCCACCTCCACACTGCAAGGCGATATGTTTGAAGCTATGGCTATTGATGAGTTGTTTGGACCATATAAAACCCCGGTGAGTTCCACCAAGAGTATGACAGGACACGAGTGTTGGATGGCTGGTGCCAGCGAAGTGGTCTATTCGATTCTCATGATGCAAGGTTCATTTATTGCTCCCAATATCAATTTTGAGGAACCAGATGAATATTCCGAGAAGCTGAACATCATAGCACATACACAGGAACAGAATATTGACATATTCCTCTCCAACTCTTTCGGTTTCGGAGGTACTAACAGCGCTTTGGTGGTGAGGAAAATTAAATGAAATTAAATCTATTGAAATACAATAACATCAAACAATAATGACAAGAGAAGAAATTGTAGAAAAAGTAAACAACTTTTTAGTTGAAGAGATTGAGATAGAGCGTGATTTATTGAAAGACGACGCTCGACTGAAGGAAGACCTCAAGATTGACAGTCTCGATTTTGTGGATATTGTGGTCATCGTAGAGCGTAACTTCGGCTTTAAAATCAAACCAGAGGAGATGAAGGATGTCAAGCTGCTCTCTCAGTTTTACGACTATATAGAACAGCAACTTTCCAAGTAAATGCCATCGGTGGAACGACAGTGGAGCGGTAAGACGCAAGGTGGCAGATTCGGTCAACGTTTTCTTGTCGGCTTGTTTCGGCGGGTGCGTGTGACCGTTGTCTATTCAGTGCTTCCCGTTATCATTCCCTTTTATCTCCTTTTCGGACGTAAGGGGTACCACGCTATTTATGGCTACTTCCATCATATATGGGGGTACGGTGCGTGGCGGTCGTTCTGGCTTACGGTGAAGAATCACATCGTCTTTGGGAAGGTGGTGCTTGACCGTTTTGCTGTTTTGGCTGGTAAAGCTGACCAGTTTCACTTTGATGTCGATGGTCGCGAGTGTTTTGAGCAATACCTGGATACCGACAAACCGTGCATCATCGTGGGTGGACATGTGGGCAATCTGGAGTTGGCAGGCCATTGTATGAAGCAGGACAAGAAACGGGTGAATGGGGTAGTCTTTGCCGGTGAGAGTGCCAACCTTCAGGATCAACGTCAGGAGTCGTTGGAACAGTCGAGTGTTCACATGATACCCATCAAGGATGATATGTCGCATATATTCGCCATTAAAGAGGCGATAGACAGGGGTGAGTTTGTCATTGTGGCATGCGACCGTACAATGGGCAACACGCAGATGGAGTCCCTCAACCTGTTGGGACATCCTGCACATTTCCCGATAGCGATGTTCAAAATGGCAGTACGTTCAGCGGTTGATATGCTGGCATTCTTTGTGGTTAAAGGCAAAGGTACGAGGTACAAGGTTTATGTGCGTCCGTTGAAAATGGATACAGGTGCCATTACGCTGCAGGATAAGATACGGTCGTTGATGGAACAGTATGTTGGTGTGATGGAGTCGGTATTAAGAATCCATCCTGAACAATGGTTCAATTATTATGACTTTTGGGGATTGGACGCAAATGCAATTCCCACCCGATAGAAATTTAAATTCAAGAGAATGGAACTTCAAAGCCCTCAAAAAGAAATCTACGGAAAAGAACGGTTTACAGCGTTGCAGGCGCAGCGGCTGGCACAAGAGATAGCATTTGGTCCTGTGGTGTTCCAAGTGTCACGATTGATGGTTAAATTTGGCATCTTCCAGATGCTTGACGACCACAAAGACGGTATGACTATGGATGAGATAGCCCATCAGGCGGGTATTAGTCATTACGGGGCACAAGTGCTGTTGGAGTCATCGTTGACGATAGGAACGGTGCTGTTCCGTGATGGACGTTTCTACCTTGCCAAAGCGGGCTGGTTTCTGATAAATGATGAGATGGCCCGTGTCAATATGGATTTCAATCATGATGTGAACTATCTGGGGCTGTTTCAATTGGAGGAATCCATTAAGAATGGCAAACCAGAGGGTTTGAAGGTGTTTGGCGACTGGCCAACGGTATATGAGGGATTGTCTCGGTTGCCTCAACAAGTCCAGAAGAGTTGGTTTGGTTTCGACCATTATTATTCAGACTGCTCGTTCAAGCAGGCGTTAGAGATAGTGTTTGGTCAGCATCCCCGCACATTGCTTGACGTGGGAGGCAATACAGGTCGCTTTGCTACACAATGTGTGCAGTATAACTCAGATGTAAACGTTACCATTATGGATCTGCCCCAGCAGTTGGAGATGATGCGCGAGCAAACAAAAGACACCCCGGGACATGAGCGTATACATGGTCATGGTTGCAATTTGTTGGATCGCGACGTACCTTTTCCTAAAGGTTTTGATGCTATTTGGATGAGCCAGTTTTTAGATTGTTTCTCCGAGGAAGAGGTGGTTAGCATCCTTAGTCGTGCAGCCCGGTCGATGGGAGATGAAAGTAAGCTCTATATCATGGAAACATTCTGGGATCGTCAGCGTTTTGAGACCGCAAGTTACTGCTTAGCCCAAATCAGTATATATTTTACTGCTATTGCCAATGGAAATAGCAAGATGTATTACAGCGAAGATATGGAACGTTGCGTGAATGCCTCAGGATTGAAGATAGATACTATTTACGACGGATTGGGGATGGGGCACAGTATTATGCAGTGCAGTCGCCAATAATCTAAAAACAACAGATGTCATGAGAGAGAACGCACTCCAATACATTCCACAGAGAGCACCCATAGTGATGGTTGATGTTCTGTTGCAGTGTACCCCGGAGGTTACCATGACAGAGTTCACTGTAAGACAAGACAACATCTTTGTTGAGAATAGTCTTTTTCAACCAGTGGGGCTGTTGGAGAACATTGCCCAAACATGTGCTTCCCGTATCGGATATTTGAACAGGACGGAACCTGTACGGCTGGGTGTTATTGGCGGTGTGAAAGATTTCCAGGTTATCAGCACTCCTCGAGTAGGAGATACATTGACAACAATTATAGAGACAGTGTCGGAAGTGGGGGATGCTGTCATTGTGGATGCCAAGATACATGTGAAAGGAAATCTAATAGCGTCATGTAATATGAAAGTGTTTGTAAGTGACGCAAAATAGGTATGGAAATGAATGAGTCAAAGAAAATATTGAGAGCTGAGAGAGAATTTAGTGTCAGGTTCAGTGAGGTGGATTCCATGGGTATCGTTTGGCATGGTTCGTATCCCCTCTATTTTGAGGATGCACGTGAAGAATTCGGCAGAATATATCATCTGGAATATATGCATATGTTTGAAATGGGTTTTTATGCACCATTGGTTGATTTGCAGTTCCATTTCAAAAAACCGTTAAAGTACGGGGATACTGGAAGAATTGTTATAACCCTACAGAATACGGATGCAGCCAAGATACTCTTTAACTATGAGATATATAACAAGGAAACGGGAGAGTTGGTGGCTACAGGTAGCAGTACACAGGTGTTTTTGGATACGGAGTACAACTTGGTGTGGACAATGCCAGAATTCTTTATGGAGTGGAAGCGAATGAACGGTTTGGAAGGATAATAGAATATGATTGTACGGCTAAGTGATAACATAGTATCGCCATTAGGATTCACTACTGAAGAGAACTACTCTGCAGTGGAGAGGGGCGAACGTGGAGGCAAATATTACGAAGGCCTTTTCGGAATACCAGAGCCGTGTTATGTCTCGCTTTTGGATCCTGTTGTGGTTGACAGCCGTTTCTCTGCCATGTGCCATTCCGCTCATGAGCGTTATACGAAACTGGAAAAGATATGCATCATCTCTGCTGCCGATGCTATTACTAAAGCGGGTGTTGACGCGTCTGACAAAAGAGTAATATTCATCCTTTCAACTACCAAAGGCAACATTGATTTGTTGGACAATCGTAATGATTTTGAGAATGGCAGGGAGAATTTATGGGTTTCGGCTCAATTGGTCAGCCGTTATTTTGGCAATCCCAATGAACCTGTCGTAGTCAGCAACGCCTGTATATCAGGATGCGCAGCACAGGTGGCTGCAATGCGTTGTTTGCAGTGCGATGGGTATAAGTACGCAGTGGTTGTTGGAGCCGATGTACTTTCCAAATTTGTCATATCGGGCTTTCAGTCGTTCAAAGCATTGTCTCAACAGTTGTGTAAACCATTCGATAAAGACCGTAATGGGCTCAATCTTGGAGAGGCGGCTGCCACTATAGTCTATGCCCATCCAGATGTTGCCCGCATATCTCAGGATTGTATTGTTATGCGTTCGGGGTCATTAAGTAATGATGCCAATCATATTTCGGGACCATCGCGAACGGGAGAAGGGTTGTATAGGTCTATATGTCGTACATTGGACGGGTATGATGTCAGCAACTTGGCATTCGTGAGTGCGCATGGTACATCTACGCCGTATAATGATGATATGGAATCTATGGCACTTATGCGTGCAGGGTTGTCGGAGATTCCCGTGTTTAGCTTAAAGGGCCACTTTGGTCATACATTGGGTGCGTCCGGGGTGTTAGAAACGGTAATGTCAATGCACGCTTTGATGAACGGGTGCATATTAAAAAGTGAAGGAACCGAGAATCCAGGGACGGTACAGCACGTCAATGTCAATATGCAAATGAGGAAGACGGATGGACGGGCATTCTTGAAACTAATGTCGGGTTTTGGTGGCAGCAATGCCAGTATTCTGATAGAACATAAGAAATCAACAGATTTCGATGTTGATAATCGTCTTAATGATAACAAGGTAAGGTTATCTATCCAATCGTACTGCCGTATTACAGACGATACGGTAATTGTCGGCGGACAAAATATAGTTACAAGAGACCTGTCAAGTGATGTGACATGGTTATCGCAGATATACAAATCCATAGGTTTGCACTATCCAAAGTTCTACAAGATGGACAACTTGTCGAAAGCAGGATTGCTTGCCGCGGAAATGTTAATGCCTGAATCTCAGGATATTCCAAAAGATGACTGGTCGGTAGTGGTGCTCAATCGTAGCTCGTCATTGGATGATGACAAGGCCTATCAAGAGACGATATCCGCGGAAAATTATTACCCGGCACCTTCTATATTTGTTTATACGTTGGCCAATATTGTCACGGGAGAGATATCCATTAGACATAAAATATTCGGTGAGTCAGCATGCTATATTTTTGAGCATTTTGATGAGACGAAGTTAGAACAGATAATCAGGGACACGTTTTCGGACAGTCAAGTGAGAGTGATAATAGGAGGTTGGGTTGAATATTATGATGATCATTGTGATGTGTTGTTGCTAAGAGTGCATCGTGATGACGTAGGAATAGAATTAACAAAAGATAATATTAAAAAGATTTATTAAAACAATGGAAGAACTGATTCTTGAACTAAAAAAAGAAATTATCGAAGTGTTAAACTTGGAAGAGATGACACCTGCAGACATAGATGAGAATGCTCCTCTGTTTGGTGAAGGTCTCGGATTGGATTCGATTGATGCCTTGGAGCTTATTGTTCTAATGGAGAAGAATTATGGTATCAAGTTGGCCAATGCTAACGAAGGAAAAGAAATTTTCCAGTCGATAAAGTGTATGGCAGACTATATTGCTGCACATAGAACCAAATAGTTAAGGAAAGCAGATATGGTAGAGATTGTGGTCACGGGTATGGGAATAGTTTCAGCTTTAGGAGTTGGAACAGATGCTACGTTGCGTGGACTACAGTCGGGGAAGACCTCGGTTGGAAGAATAAAGTATCTCCAAACCAGGCATGTCGATTTGCCTGTAGGTGAAGTGCCGTGTTCAGACTCGGAGTTACGTCGGTTAATTGAAGTGTCTGACGACGTGAAGTTGACAAGGACAGGTCTGTTAGGACGTGTGGCTTTGAAAGAAGCTATCGTTTCTTCTGGAATTGAGAACAGCCGTCCAGAAAGAGTGGCGTTTGTTTCAGGCACAACAGTGGGTGGGATGGAAAAGAGTGAGCAGTATTATCGGGATTTTCTCAACAATAATAACCATAATGAATATATAGCATTGCATGACTGTGGAGCGTGTACTGAGACTATCGCAGGTCAGTATCGGGGCAATTTTGCTATGATGACCACCATATCTACAGCATGCTCGTCGGCGGCAAATGCCGTTATATTGGGCGCCAGAATGATAAGGACAGGGGAATGCGATGCTGCCGTTGTAGGAGGTACGGAATGTTTGTCAAAGTTTCATCTAAATGGTTTTAATACATTGATGATTCTCGACAACGAAGTCTGCCGCCCGTTTGACAAGAGCCGTAAGGGATTGAATTTAGGAGAAGGCGCGGCCTATCTCGTTCTGGAAACATTAGAGTCGGCTAACAGGCGAGGCGTTAAGCCACTTTGTCGTTTATCGGGATATGGCAACGCGTGTGATGCTTTCCACCAAACGGCTTCGTCACCCAATGGAGATGGAGCGTTTTTGGCGATGAATGCCGCTTTGCAGGATGCAGGGCTACGTCCAAGTGATATTGATTATGTGAATGCTCATGGCACGGGTACGCCAAACAATGACGAGAGTGAGAGCCATGCAATGATGAGGATATTCGGCGATAGCGTCCCGCCCATGTCATCGACAAAAGCGTATACAGGCCACACCACCAGTGCTGCAGGAGCAATTGAGAGTGTGATTAGTGTGCTGGCTTTGCGGAATAATTTTATTCCAGGGAATCTCAACTTTGAGCAAAAAATCGAGGGCGTATCTTTTGCGCCGCAGAAAGAAAATCTTGCAGATGTGCAATTGCACCATGTGCTTACTAATTCATTTGGTTTTGGTGGTAATGACTCGTCGTGTATCTTTTCTAGGTTAGAAGGAAATGGTTGGCAGGTGAAAAACGATGTGGGTGGTAGTGGTATATATATACAATCCATCAAGCAAATCTCCATGCAAAAACCATTGTGTGAGGATTGGTTCGCTCACCCGATATATTCTACTACTCCGTACAATGAATCATTGGATCCTGATTTCAAATCCTACATCCCGCCTATGACGGCTCGTAGGATGGGAAGGTTACTCAAGCGTGCTATTGTGACATCCGAGGAAGCAGTAAAAGACCTGGGAGGTGAGTCGTTGGACGGAATTATCACGGGTACCGGTCTGGGGTGCATAGAGAATACAGAGAAATTCCTAAATGCAATGATAGACAATGACGAGGAGTGCCTACAGCCAACATTCTTTATGCAATCTACGCATAATACCGTTAGTTCTCAGATTGCACTTCATTTTCATTGTCACGGATACAATATTACCTATTCGCATAGGGGAACATCATTCGACAGTAGCATGTATGACGCATACCTGCAAATGAAGTCTGGAGCGTTGCATCATATTCTTGTTGGAGGACATGATGAGATGACTCCCGATTACTTCAAATTGTTAGGAAAGGTGGGTTATTGGAAACACGGAAACTGTGGTGCGGATGTTTTAAAAAAACACGATACTCAAGGTTCATTGTCGGGTAGTTGTTCTCTCAGTATGCTATTGTCTGACAAAAGAACTCCTGAAACGCTGTGCCGTATATCAGGTATGAAGATGTTGTATGCTCCATCGGACGAACAACTCTCCGTATGCCTGAAGTCCATGCTTGAAAATGGTCACATTCCGTTATCGGACATAGATGCAATCGTAATGAATTATAGTGGTGACAAGGATAACGATGATGTATCTCATCATGTATATGAGCGGCTATTTGCACCTATTCCAGTTATGTGGTATAAGCATCTCTTCGGAGAGTCGTTTTGCAGCTCTGCATTTGGTGTTTATGTGGGCGCGGTGGCTTTGTCAAGAGGTATGGTGCCGACGAATCTTTTATATGAAGGAGGAAGTCCGATAGACCATCTTAGGAACATTATAGTGTTTAACCATTTTCATAATCAGGATTATTCGTTAGTTTTGCTCTCATGTTAAGACTTATTATACTCATCATTGCGCAGTCGCTACTTCTGGTAGGAGCGCAGTCATTACTGAAGGTCTCCGTGCAATTATTTGGTAAATTCCAGTGGACATGGCATTTCTTTAAGAGTGCTTTAACTACATGGCAATTTGCCGCATCTGGAGTCTGTGCGTTATCGGCCATGTTGGTTTGGATGTTTGTCTTGAAGAAATATGACTTTAGCTTGGCATATCCGTTGCTTTCCATTAGTTACATTATTGGTTTGCTGGTAGCATATTTTTTCTTTCATGAGACGATACCGTTGACACGTTGGATAGGTGTGCTGATAGTTATGATAGGTGTTTATTTAATTGCCAAATGACGTATGAAAATATTCAAGTATATAGTGTTATTGTTCGCTTTTGCGATTAGTAGCGGGTATTTGCAGGCGCAAAACACGGTATTAACTGGTGTGGATCGCGAGGCAACTATTGAGAAGATAAGATTGGTGTATAAGGACTTGTCGTCTTTGAAGGCGAATTTCACACAAGAGAAGCATTCCTCAATGTTTGTCGAACCGTTGATTCAGAAAGGAACAATGTCGTATGTATCTCCGTCATCGTTATGTTGGGAATATACGTCTCCGCAGCATATAGTAATCCAGTTTGACAAAGGGAATGCCACTATGTTGATGGATGGCAGGAAAGCAGCTCCCAATAAAGTACTTGGTGAGTTAGGAAAACTTATTATACGTACGTTGAATGGTGATAATTTAGTCACCGGGAAAGAGTTCGAGGTAAGTTATGAGAAGAATGGGAAATCACAGGTAATAGTGGTTCTAAAGCCAGTTAACAAGAAGATGCGTCTTGTTTGTACTCAGATGGAAGTGACTTTAGATGCTAAGACATATTTGGCAGACAAGGTGGTGATTCAAGAGGCAAGTGGTGATAAGACCGAGATAACGTTTACTAAGAAGAAAGTAAATCAATAATGCTGATAGATGATTTATATACGATTGAGCAAGTTGACCTTCAGCAGGATAATGCATGCGTGCGTATTCGTCTGAATGCTTGTCATACTATCTACCAGGGACATTTCCCAGGAATGCCGATTACGCCTGGAGTGTGTCTTCTGCAAATAGCTCAAGAGTTACTTTCTTATATAGACAGAAGGGAGTATTCAATAGTGGCGTGCAAGAATATTAAGTATCTTGGCATTATAGACCCCATTGTGCATCCTGTAGTAGAATACCAGTTACAGTGGAGTACGGAGGAGGACTGCGTAAAATTGAAAGTTACAGTTATTGATGGTCATCAGGTCTTTTCTAAAATGAGCATTGTGTTAAAGTTGATGGACAATCCCTGTATAAATAGTATGAAACAGTTAGGTGTTTGTGTTGTTGTGCCTACCTACAACAATGCGAAGACGCTACTCTCTGTCATACGCGGTTTGCAGGAATATAGCAGCGATATTATTGTGGTGAACGATGGCAGTACCGATGACACAGGGGAGATACTCCAAATGCTGTCCAACGAGGTTACAGTGATATCGTATCCAAAGAACAAAGGGAAAGGATATGCCTTGGAACGTGGGTTTGATGCTGCAAGAAGTAGGGGCTTTCAATATGCTGTCACGATAGACTCCGATGGGCAGCATCTTGCTTCGGAATTGCCGTCGTTCATGGCTGCATTGGAGCAGCACCCCAATAGTTTGATTATAGGTAGTAGAAATCTGCGGCAAGAAAATATGCCCCAAAAGAATACATTTGCCAATCGTTTCTCAAATTTTTGGTTCGCTTTACAGACGGGGAAGAGATTGTTTGATACGCAAGTAGGATATCGTGTATATCCGCTTACGGCTATGCAGAATATGAAATTCCATACCAGTCGTTATGAGGCAGAATTAGAGATGCTGGTAAGGTGTGCATGGAAGTGTATTCCGATTATCTCAGTGGCTATAGAGGTATATTATCCTCCAAGGGACGAACGGGTGTCGCATTTCCGTCCTTTCAAAGATTTTCTAAGAATAAGCGTTCTTAATGCAGTTTTGTGTATTGTTGCCCTCGTTTATGGCTATCCCTCAATGTGTATTCGAAAATTTGTCCTCGCCAAATAATTGAATGTGTCAAGATGAGTAGATTCTTTGTTAGTATATATCGTTTTTTCGAGAGTCATAAGGGGTGGATCTGGGTGATTCTGCTATTGCTTGTGTTCCTTTCAGTGATAAGTGCATCCAAGATACGTTTTAGTGAAGACATTGGCAGCTTCTTTCCAAATAAGGGAGATAATCAGAGAATTCTATATGCGTATCAGCACATGGGGGCTGATAATCGCTTAATAATTAATATTGGCTATACTTCGCAGGAAGCAGAGGGGGCAGACATAGAGTTGACGGATGTTGTAGATGCTCTTGTTGACAGGATTGATAATGCCGATACCTCTCATCTTATAAAAGAATTATTTTATAGAGTCGACCAGGAACAGGTAATGGGGTTGACGCAGTTCGTCGTGAATAATCTCCCGTATTTTCTAACGGAAGAAGATTATGAACGCATGGATACATTGCTGGAGCCGTCCAATATCGATAGGCAGTTGCAGAATGACCGGATGTTGCTTTCTTCTCCAATGGGGATGATGAAATCTTTGGTATCCTCAGATCCTATGTTTTTTTCATCTGGAGTGTTGCAGCGGCTGAAGGAATTCAATGCGGGTGAGCAGTATAGGTCGGAGGATGATTATATTTTCAATAAAGAAGGCAGTGAGGCGATAGTTATCGTCTCATCAAATTATCCTGTCAGTGAAACAAAGAATAATGGGCGGCTGATAAATCTGATTGATGAACAAATCGTTACAACGGAACGAGAATTTGATGGAAAGGTTAATATAAGCTGTTTTGGCGCTTCCCAAGTATCGATAACTAATGCAAGTCAGATTAAAAAGGACAGTGTTATCGCCATTGTTTTGTCATTGATTTTGATAGTGGCGTTGTTGATCTACTATTATCGCAATGGTAAAAGCATTTTTCTTATTCTACTCTCCATCTTGTTTGGTGGCATATTTGCAATGGGTATAATCTCCCTGATCAGGCATACCGTTTCTGTCATAGCAATAGGTGCTGCTTCGATTATACTGGGTATTGCCATCAATTATCCAATACATTTTCTGTCCCATTACAGACGGACCTCAGACAAGGAGCAAATCATTCGCGATATTGTTAATCCGCTTTTGATAGGCAATATCACAACGGTGGGGGCATTTCTGAGTTTGTTATTCATCAGCAGTGATGCGATGAAAGACTTGGGATTTTTTGCAGCGCTGTTATTGGTAGGCACTATACTGTTTGTGTTGGTCTTTCTGCCACATCTTCTCCGGTCGTCATATAAGGATGGGGAAGACTTGGCGTTTAAGGCAGTGGCAGAGTTCAAGCCAGAAACAAAGGGTTGGATTATGGGGGTGGTATTGCTGCTGACAGTAGTGTTCTACTATTTTAGTGGCCGAACTTCTTTTGAGACGGATATGCACGCCATAAACTACATGACGGAAGAACAGCGGGCTTATTTTGAACGTCTTAATTCAGAAGTGGATTCGACGCTAGGTAAACTATATTGTGTGAGTGAGGGTGAAACACTGAATCAAGCATTATTGGCTAATGAAAGAGCGCAGCAGGCGATTCATCGCCTTGTGCAGGAATCAGCGGTTATAAGTGTGAGTGGCGTGAGTATATTCCTCCCTTCGCAACAAGAGCAACAACGGCGCATAAAACTATGGAATGATTTTTGGACAGATAGGGCCAATTCGTATAAGATAAACTTGCGACAGGGTGCTCTCCGGAATGGATTTAATCCAGATGCTTTTGCATTAGCAGATACAATAATTAGTCGGACATATCAGCCACAGACGTTATCCTATTTTGAGCCCATTCTACAGAGTGTCGCTGCCAGTTATGTGGTGGAAGAGGATGCGCATGTTATGGTGTATAACATGCTTGATGTGAACAAGTCTGCACTTGATAGGGTGGGTAAGGAACTGAATAAAGTGAGTCCGGATGTGTTTGTGTTCGACGATGGCTCTATTGCTGCGCGAATGGCGGACGCGTTGTCGGACGACTTTGATTACGTTCTCTATATATGTGGCTTTATTGTCTTTTTGTTCCTGGTTCTTTCGTTTGGCCGTATAGAGATTGCGTTGATTGCGTTTCTGCCTCTTGTTGTGGCATGGGTATGGATACTGGGTATAATGGGGGTTTCAGGTATGAAGTTCAATATTGTCAATATAATACTGGCCACCTTTATATTTGGTATGGGGGACGATTACTCTATTTTTGTTACAGAAGGTACCTTGTATGAATATAGAACCGGGCGGAAAATGCTTGCCCAATTCAAGAACTCCATTATTCTGTCTGCCTCTATCATGTTTATTAGCATTGGTATGTTGATCTTTGCAAAACATCCGGCGATGAGATCATTGGCAGAGGTGACAATAGTGGGTATGGTTTCTGTTGTAATCATGGCATGTGTGATTCCTCCTTTCTTGTTCAACCTGCTTACACGTAAGAAGTCCACACCACGTTTGATACCCGTTACGCTTTGGAATCTCTGCAAATCAGTATTTGGATTTACGGTCTTTATTGTCTTCTCTATTATAGTGACCCTCTCGGGGTTCGTCTTGATTACGGTAATGGGTCGTACCGATAGTCATAAGCTATTATTCCATCGTGTTATATGCGGACTATTCCGTGCTATGGCCAAATGTATGCCGCAGGTGCCATATACCGTTAACAACCCTAATAACGAGGATTTCTCATCGCCGGCAGTTATCGTTTGTAATCATCAGTCCCACTTTGATCTCCTATACACACTGTTGCTCAATCCGAGGATAGTGGTGTTGACTAATGAGTGGGTGTGGAAATCTCCTTTTTACGGATGGATACTTCGCTATGCAGACTATCTGCCAATTGCCGACGGAATAGACAAAAATATTCCACGGCTCAAGGCATTGGTAGATAAGGGGTACTCCATACTGGTTTTCCCAGAGGGCACACGTTCGGAAGACTGCTCCATATTGCGTTT
>CACXCY010000007.1 GCA_902766265.1 uncultured Bacteroidota bacterium | reverse complement strand
TATTATTTATAGAATCTACTACAATGTTATTAAAGGACAAAACTGCCATAATCACGGGCGCCACACGCGGCATTGGCCGCGCAATAGCACAACGTTTCGCCATCGAAGGATGCAACGTGGCATTCTGCGGACGCACAAGAAACGAAGCCATGATAGCCGTTGAGAAAGAGCTCTGCGAACTGGACATCAAGGCCAAAGGATATGCCGTTGACGTCTCCGACTACGAATCGGCACACCACTTCGTCAACGAGATGCTTGAAGACTTCGGACATCTTGACATCTTGGTCAACAACGCCGGCATCACCAACGACAACGCCCTCAAGCGCATGACGGAAGAGCAATGGGACGAGGTCATCAGAGTCAACCTCAAATCCGTATTCTGCATGACCAAAGCCGTGCAACCCGCCATGTGGAAACAAGGTTACGGCAGCGTCATCAACATCAGCTCTGTCGTCGGTATTGCCGGCAACATGAACCAGAGCAACTACGCCGCCTCCAAAGCCGGCATCATCGGCTTCACCAAAGCGATGGCCAAAGAGATGGGCGGTCGCAACATCCGCCACAACGTTGTGGCTCCCGGATTCATCGAGACAGAGATGACCGAGTTGCTGCCTGCCGAACTCAAGGAGCGCTGGTGCTCACGCATTCCGCTGCATCGGCCAGGTACCACCGATGAGGTGGCCAAAGCGTGCGTATTCTACGCCAGCGACTTGGCATCCTATCTTACCGGCGACGTGATGCACCTCTGCGGAGGTATGGAGGACGCCTAATACCTAATATATACTACAGATGACTTGCAAAAACAACTTTTTACGGCATGCTGCAATGGTATGCTGTCTGTTGGCGCTGTTTTCTACGACTGGCTGCCACAGGTCTGCCCCAACGAATTCTGACAGCACCTACGAATATACCGACGATTACGGTCGCAACATCACCATTCCCTCCTACCCCACACGCGTGGTATCCGTCTCGCCAGCCATTACAGAAATCATTTTCGACCTCAGCGCCGAACATCTTTTGGTGGGACGTACCGATTACTGCACCTACCCGGCGGAAGCCCAGAGCATCGAAAGCATCGGAGGCATCAGCGACCTAAACATCGAGAAAGTCATCTCGCTCCATCCCGACCTGGTCATCTGCGGCTCTATGGTTCAACCCAAGAGTGCCGACCACCTGCACCAGATGGGCATCCCCATGCCTGCCGTTACCGAGAAACATTCGTTCGACGGTTTGTATGAGAACATCGCCAAAGTGGGGCAGCTGGTGGGCTACGAGCGGCAAGCCGACTCCCTCATCGCCCTGCTCAAAGCCGAAGTGCAGAACTCATCCGACACCACTCCCAGCAACGCCCCTACCGTCTATTATGTGGTGGGGTTCGGCAAAGGTGGTAACTTCACCGCAGGCGGCAACACCTTCATCAACGACATCATCCGCATGGCTGGAGGTCGCAATATGGCAGAGGACATCACGGGATGGAGCATCAGTCTTGAGACCCTGATGGACGCCGACCCCGACTATATCATCATCCGCCGCGAAGACTCCGCCGCCTTCTGCCGCATGTCGCCTTACAACCGCCTCACCGCCGTCAAAAAAGGCAAGGTGATAGCCATGGAGAGCGGCATGATAGACCTGCAGGTGCCGAGAAACATCGACGCCATCCTCATGCTACGCCGCCGCATCGGACAATAGATAGCACAAACAAGAAAATTCTCAAAAGTTGTTCAGAAAATTCTCAAAAGTTTGTCTAAACATTCGCAAAAGTCAGTCAAAAAAAACATCTATATCGGATACAGATTTACAAAAAAGGAGGTCCCGTTTGAGACCTCCTTTTTTAGCATTGCATATTACTCGCTGACTATTCCTTCGAGCTGATGAAAGGATATTTGTAGTCGTGAGCAGGGTCGAAGGTCTCCTTGATGCATTGAGGGCAAGTCCAACGGATAAGGTTGAGGTAGGAACCTGCCTTGTCGTTGGTACCGCTGGCGCGAGCACCGCCAAAGGGCTGCTGACCGACGACAGCGCCTGTGGGCTTGTCGTTGAAATAGATGTTGCCAGCAGCATACTGCAGGATATCATAGCCCTGCATCAGAGCAGCGCGGTCGGTAGCGAAGATGGCACCCGTGAGAGCATAGGGCGACGTCTCGTTGCAGAGGTGCAGCGTCTTCTCGTAATCCTTGTCATCGTAGACGTAGACAGTGATAATAGGTCCAAAGATTTCTTCACGGATGCTCTTGCAGTTGGGAGTCTTGGCGAGGATGACGGTAGGTTGCACGAACCAGCCCTTGCGCTTGTCGCCGGTACCGCCGAAGACGATTTCCTCATCCTTGCTCTTCTTGGCATTCTCGATATATTTCATGCAGTTGTCAAAGCTCTTCTCGTCGATGACAGCATTGACAAAGGCGCTGAAATCGCGCACGTCGCCAACCTTGATGCTCTTAATCATCTTGCCCACCTCGGCTTTGACCTTAGGCCAAATGCTCTTGGGCACATAGGCGCGACTTGCGGCCGAGCACTTCTGACCCTGGAACTCGAAAGCACCACGGACGATAGCCGTTGCCACCTGGTCGACATTGGCGCTGTTGTGCACAAAGATGAAGTCCTTGCCACCTGTTTCGCCGACAATCTTGGGATAGGTCTTGTAGACGTCGATATTCTTGCCAATCTCGCGCCAGAAGCCCTTGAAGGTCTCAGTGCTGCCCGTGAAGTGGACGCCGCCAAAGTCGGGATCGGCGAAGCATACCTTACCGATAAGCGAGCCGCTACCCGGCAGGAAGTTGACGACGCCGTCGGGCAGACCTGCCTCCTTGTATATCTTCATAAGGATATAGTTGGAGAGCAGCGAGGTGGTGGAGGGTTTCCAGAGGCAGACGTTACCCATCAGAGCGGGGCTCATGCAGAGGTTGCTGGCGATAGAGGTGAAGTTGAAGGGAGTCACACCGAGGATAAATCCTTCGAGCGGACGATAGACGTTGTAGTTGAGCGTGCGGGCGTCGCTTGCGGGCTGGTCGCTGTATATCTTGGAAGCATACCAGACATTGTAGCGCAGGAAGTCGCACAACTCGCAGGGAGCGTCGATTTCGGCCTGCATCGTGGTCTTACCCTGACCGAGCATACAGGCGGCGTTGACGATATAGCGGTATTTATGGGCGATAAGGTCGGCAATCTTGAGATTGATGCTGGCGCGCTGCATCCAGGGCATGGCAGCCCATTCGGCTTTGGCCTTCATAGCGGTCTTGATGGCCAGTTTCACCTCTTTTTCGGTCACCTTGTAGTATTTGGCCAGGACGTGCTTTTTCTCCGTAGGCATCACCACGGTACCGGTTTCCTTGGTGCGGATTTCCTTGCCACCGATAATGATGGGGATTTCGGTGACGGTGTTGTACAGTTCATCGAGGGCCTTGCGGATTTCCTTACGTTCAGGACTGCCTGGTGCATAGCCCAATACTGGCTCATTGGCCGGTTTCGGAAATGTAAAAATAGTGTTGTTCATTGATTTATGAGTTTTAAATTGTTAAATTATCAAATGGCTCAAAGAGGATGCAAAGTTATGAATATTTTCTTTTATTGCAGAAAAAACTTAAATTTGCATCCGGACAAGTTATGCACCATATACGAATAATTCGTTAAGATTCAGAATATAATAAACAAATAAAAAAATCTAAACCATGAAGAAAATAGGTATAATCATGACGTTTGTGGCCGCCATCACCTTCGTGTCGTGCGGCAGCATGGGCGGCACCGTCGCCAACACTCAGGCCAAAGCCGATGGCCTCAGTTGCGCCAACGCTCTCAAAGCCCTCAAGAACAGTAAGCAGGCCAATGGCACTATCAGCATCACCAACAGCGTCGACCTTGCCAACATGCTTGTCGTTCTCAACAGCTACAACCAGCTGAAAGCCAACAAGGAAAACAGCACCTACAAGACCCAGTTTGTGTCGGGACTTATTGCCGCAGGGCTCACCACCGAGAACGCCAATGCCGTGCTCAACGCGCTGCTCAGCAACACAGCCCTTGCCAACATCAATGCCGCCAACATCCAGCAAAAGGCCGAAACCATCAGCGCCATCCTCATGCTCATCAACGCATTGAAATAGTCCTCGCGACTGCTGCGTCAACACAACCAAACAGGGCCATTTACGAAATGTAGATGGCCCTGCTTGGTTCAATAAGCATAATACGCTAATCTACCCTGTTTCCGTGGGCATCGTAGGTGCCATATGGAGGCCACATTTTAAAATCTTTCATATCTTCTGACGGAGGGAATGATACTCGGCTGTTGCATTTCTTTACAGACCATTCTTCCATGTAATAAATGCATAGTGTGTCTTTCCGTGTCAGCGTATCCATTATATAAATTTTTATGTACCACTATCTTGATGAGAAGGTTCATTTCCCCACTTGCTCCATGAGTGAATTGATACACATTCATCGGGAAACGCCATCTGAAAGGATGCCCCCGGATGTTTTGAATGCTGTGGATTATAAGTCGCCTCTAAGTTATCAAATTGTTCGGACATAACGATTATTGGATAACACGATTTATTCCACACCACAAAACTATATAACGTGTCACATCCACTCAAAAGCAAACTCAAAGTAACTATTAAACAAAACCTTTTCATACCATTTTTAATCAAAATTTTTGCAGAAATTACATCACTGTTATTCAATTATATAAAAACATAATGCAAAAAAAATTACAAAACCCCATTTAATGTTACAAATGTACAAATAATTTCAACATCAACTGCATATTAGGGCCGATTTAACAATATTTAGTGCAAGTAGACGCTATAAGCCAATACTAAAC
>CACXCY010000006.1 GCA_902766265.1 uncultured Bacteroidota bacterium | reverse complement strand
CTGGAGTTGTAGAACAATGCTATACCCTGTGTGCAGCTACTGGCAGTACATACCTTTCTGCCAGTATAGCCCGTCCATTTGGTCCTTCCCGTACCACCTGTCAGTGTGAAGTTGGTCGGGTTTTTCAGACCCAAGCAGTTCATATTCTGCGCCTGGACGTCTACCATGCAGAAGGCCAAAAGTGCTATTAATATGACGATGCGCTTGCTCATAATATATTATAATATTTCGGTTGTCTACGCTTGTTGTTTATAAGCAGATTTTTCTGCGTCCGATATATAGACGCAGAAAAACCTGTTTTTGCTGCATTCAATCCTTACTTTTTTTTCTTAAAAAAAGTTAAGAGACTATTTTGAATTTATTCAATAATTACCGTATGCTACCTAAACGACTCTTTTTCACAAAAAAAAAGAATACCATATATAAAAGTCCTTCGTTTATATGCCCAACAATTCTCATTAATAAAACCAAAACAGTTTCTAAGGATATGGCAGAAGTGGAGTTTTGTCGCTCTCCACCTCTGCCTTTCTTGCCTATGACGGGCTATTCTGTTGCTCCGTCGTTCTTTTCGAGCTCCTCTTTGAGATTGCCGAAGACATCGCCCAACGTTGTCTTCTCGAGTGTCTCATTCAGTTTCTTGACGCTCTTCTTGGTTGCGCGGGCCTTCTTGTTCTCTTCTTCCTCGGCCTTCTCGGCTTCGGCAGCCGTCAGGTCTTGGTTGACGCGGGTATGGGAGACGATGATTTTCTTGTTCTCTTTGGAGAATTCAATAACCTTGAAGTCAAGAGATTCGTCCAGCTTGGCTTTGCTCTTGTCTTCTTTCTCCAGGTGACGCATGGGAGCGAACCCTTCCACGCCATAGGGCAACGTGACGGTGGCACCCTTCTCGTTGATGGCGGTGATGGTGCCTTTGTGCACGGAACCGACGGTGAAGATGCTTTCGTACACATCCCAAGGATTCTCTTCCAGCTGTTTGTGTCCGAGAGAGAGGCGGCGGTTTTCGGCATCGACTTCGAGGACGACGACGTCAATCTTGTCGCCAATCTTGGTGAACTCGGCGGGGTGTTTTATCTTCTTGCTCCAGCTGAGGTCGCTGATATGGATAAGTCCGTCCACGCCTTCTTCCAGTTCGACGAAGATGCCGAAGTTGGTGAAATTGCGCACTGTGGCGGTGTGCTTGCTGCCGACAGGATATTTGTCGACGATGGAGAGCCATGGGTCGGGCATGAGTTGCTTGATACCGAGACTCATCTTGCGCTCTTCGCGGTTGAGGGTGAGCACGACGGCTTCCACCTCCTGACCAACTTTCAGGAAGTCCTGGGCGCTGCGCAGGTGCTGGCTCCAGCTCATTTCGCTGACATGGATGAGACCTTCGACACCGGGCATAATCTCGACAAATGCACCGTAGTCGGCGATGACGACGACCTTACCCTTGACATGGTCGCCTTCCTTGAGGTTGGCGTCGAGAGCATCCCACGGGTGAGGTGTGAGCTGCTTCAGACCGAGGGCTATGCGGCGCTTGGCCTCGTCGAAATCGAGGATAACGACGTTGATTTTCTCATCGAGGTGGACAATCTCTTCGGGATGCGAGATGCGGCCCCAAGAGAGGTCGGTGATGTGGATAAGACCATCCACGCCACCGAGGTCGACGAACACACCGTAGGAGGTGATATTCTTGACAACGCCTTCGAGCACCTGGCCTTTTTCGAGATGGCTGATAATCTCGGCTTTCTGGGCCTCGATTTCGTCCTCGATCAGTGCCTTGTGCGACACCACGACGTTCTTATATTCATGGTTGATTTTCACAACCTTGAATTCCATATTCTTGTCAACAAACACATCGTAGTCGCGGATGGGTTTGACATCGATTTGCGAACCGGGGAGGAAGGCCTCGATGTTGTCGAACACCGTGACGATGAGACCGCCCTTGGTGCGGCTCTTCACGTAGCCGGTGATGATTTCCTGGTTCTCGTATGCCTCGTTGACGCGCTTCCACGACTTGAGGATGCGTGCCTTCTTGTGCGAGAGAAGAATCTGACCATTGGAGTCTTCCTTGCTCTCCACATAAACTTCGATTTTGTCGCCTGCCTTGAAATCGGGGTTGTAGCGGATTTCAGAGACGGGGATGACGCCATCGGACTTGAATCCGATGTTCACAACGGCCTCACGGTTGTTGATAGAGACGATGGTACCTTCGATCACGTCCTGCTCGGTGAGCTGGTTGAACGTCTTGTCGTAGGCCTCGCTCTGTTGGTCGATCTGTGCCTGGTTAACTTTTTCCGTCTTGTTGTCGATTGCACTCCAGTCAAAATCGGCCAACGGTTCTACATTTTTGTAATCCATTATAATGGGTTGGTTTTGTTTTTGTGACTGCTTACTCAGTCGGGTTAAACATTATACAACATACTATGTTTTATGCCGTTAGTAAGCACGGCACACCATAGTACGACTTTGCAAAGATACAATATTTTTTTGAATATATGTATTTAATGTAGGGAAAACTTCTGCCACCGGACACATAAACCCATACAAAACCCAAACAAACCCAAGGGAAACCCAAGGGAAGCCCCAAGGAAGACACAAGGAAGATACAAGGAAGATACAAGGAGGATACAAGGAAGACCCAAGGAAGACCCAAGGAAGACCCTACCCAGATGAGTGGCTCCCACTGGACGGCGCTACTCCACAGGGATGTCCTTGTTGACATTCCTGCTGCCCCAAAGAGCGTAGGCAAGGATGTAGCCAAAGCCCAGCACGACAATCAAATAGCTGTACACATAACCCACATGGTCGGCCAACAGGTTCTGCAAGAAAGGTATGATACCTCCGCCACACACCAGCGTCATAAAGATGCCACTGGCCATAGGCGTGTACTTGCCGAGCCCCTCGGTCGAGAGGTTGAAGACGGCGCCCCACATCACGGAGGTGCAGAGACCCGTGAGGGAGATAAAAACTATCTTCACAGGGAGCTGCACTCCACGGAAGGTAAACGACACACTCTCGGGCACCAGAATAAAACACAGTATGAAACAGATGGCCACAATGGAGGCCACCGTGAGCATGGTGCGGCTGGAGACCCGTCGGCCTACCACGCCACCAAGAAAACGTCCGCACATCATCAGGAACCAGTAAGCAGCGACAAACCATCCCGCCACCTCTGCACCTGCATTGATGCCGTTGGCGTCAGTGAGATAGAGATTGGCCGTGTTGGGAGTGCCCACCTCGACGCCCACATAAAAGAAGATGGCCACGGCTCCAAGCACGAAATGACGGAACGACAGCGGACTGTAGCGCTCTTTGCCGACCTGTCCGCTCTTACGCGCCGCCCGCTCCTCGGCCGTCTCCATGTGGGGCTCTGGGATGCGGGTGAACAGAATGACGAAGAACGCCACGACAAAGATGCCCATGACTATCACCATGGCAGGGGCTGCATCGCTCACCTGCGCCTTAGCCACCTCGCCGCCAATCAGGTAGCCCAACAGTATGGGCGCCAACGTGCCACCGATGGAGTTGATAGTTCCACCCCACTGTATGAGTTGGTTACCCTTGTTGCCGCCGCCACCGAGCGTGTTGAGCATCGGATTGACCACAATGTTGAGCAGACACATGGCAAAACCAGCCACCAACGCTCCACAGACATACACCCCAAACGACTGCACCGCTCCCGACAGGAACTGGATACCCACACCCACAAAACCCACCGTCACAGCCAAGAGGGAGGTGAACTTATAGCCCTTGCGCTTCAGCACAAGCCCCGCAGGGATGCCCATACAGGCGTAGGCAATGAAGTTGGCCAACGTACCCAGCTGGGCAAGCGCATTACTGGAATTGAACTGGTTCTTGACGATGACACCCATCGACCCCGCGAAATTGGTGACAAAGGCGATGGAGAAAAACAGCAGGAACATCACTGCTATCGGCAATACATAAGATTTCTTGTTTTCCATGGGAACATTCGTTTGACTATGAAAACCGCCACTTGATCTTGCGAGGAAGTGGCGGTGTGCGGTTTGCACTCATGCGTATTTCAGATGCGGGGGCTATCCTTTCAGGGCTTCGCTACCGCTGACAATCTCGATAATCTCGTTGGTAATAGCCGCCTGACGTGCCTTGTTGTACGAGAGACGCAGCTCCTTGAGCAGTTCGGTGGCGTTGTCGGTGGCTTTCTGCATAGCCGTCATACGGGCACCATGCTCAGCAGCCAGCGAGTCGAGCACCACGCGGTAGAACTGCGAACGCAGCGTGAGTGGTATCATCTCGCGGAGTATCTCCTCCTTGTCGGGCTCGTAGATATAGTCGTTCTTCGGCCCCGCAGCTTGGCTCTTCTCGTCCTTCTTGGGCACCACAGGCAGAAACTGCTCGGTGGAAAGAATCTGCGTAATGGAGTTCTTGAACTGATTGTATATCAACTCCACGCGGTCATATTTCTTCTCACAGAAACCCTGCATAATGCTCTCACCCACCGCCGAGATGGCGTCGAAAGTGGCAGCATCAAGAATCTCGTCGTGACACTCCTTCACATAGGGAGTGTGCTTGGAGAAGAACTCAGAACCACGTCGTCCAATGGTTATCATGGACAGGTTGGCGCACTTCACCTCCTTGGTGTAGTAGTCCACACGAGCCGAGGCCTCCTTGATAACGTTGGAGTTGAAAGCACCGCAGAGACCCTTGTTGGAAGTCACCACCACCAGGAGAACGTTGTCGGGACGACGTACCTCGTGGTAGGGAGTCTGCACGCCGTCTTCCACGTCGATGTCGCTGATAATCTCGTTGAGCATGGCAGCGTAGGGCCGCATGCCGATAATAGCGTTCTGAGCCCTGCGGAACTTGGCGGCAGAGACCATCTTCATGGCGGAAGTAATCTGCTGCGTGCTGCTCACCGAGGCGATGCGGGTGCGTACTTCTTTTAAATTTGCCATTAGTGTAGTATTCCTTTTTCCACCCCTGCGCGGCCGGAGGTAGTACAGATGTCGCTGCCACCGGCCGTTACAGGTCAGGCGAAAATTGTTTTATCGTTACTTAATATATTTTTCAGCCATATCGGTGGCCACCTTGCGCAGCGTCTCAAGATCCTGGTCTATCAGCTTGCCGGCACGGAGGTTGGCCATGACATCGGCATGGTTCTGACGCATGAAGAACAGGAACTCCGCCTCGAAGTTGCGCACTTTGTCGACGGGCACCTTCTGGAGCAGACCTTTCGTTCCGCAGAAGATGATGGCCACCTGGTCTTCCACAGCCATGGGGCTGTACTGGGGCTGCTTGAGGATTTCGACGTTACGGGCACCTTTGTCGAGCACCGCCTTGGTGGCGGCATCGAGGTCGGAACCGAACTTGGAGAAGGCCTCCAACTCACGGTACTGCGCCTGGTCGAGTTTCAAGGTACCGGCAATCTTCTTCATGGACTTGATCTGTGCCTTACCACCCACGCGGCTCACCGAGATACCGACGTTGATAGCCGGACGGACACCCGAGTTGAACAGGTTGGTCTCCAAGAATATCTGACCATCGGTAATGGAGATGACGTTGGTGGGGATATAAGCCGACACGTCACCGGCCTGGGTCTCGATGATAGGCAGAGCGGTAAGGGAACCGCCACCTTTCACCTTGCCTTTCAGGCAGACAGGCAAGTCGTTCATGTTGGCAGCAATCTCGTCGCTCTGGATGATACGTGCGGCACGTTCCAGGAGGCGTGAGTGCAGGTAGAACACATCGCCAGGGTATGCCTCACGTCCAGGGGGACGACGGAGCAACAACGAGACCTCACGGTAAGCAACGGCCTGCTTGGAGAGGTCGTCATAGATTACGAGAGCGTTACGTCCCGTGTCGCGGAAATATTCACCGATGGCAGCGCCTGCGAAAGGAGCATAGAACTGCATGGCAGCGGGGTCGGAAGCTGTAGCGGCCACAACGATGGTGTAGGCCATAGCGCCCTTCTCTTCGAGGTTCTTCACCAGGTTGGCCACGGTGGAACCCTTCTGACCGCATGCTACATAGATACAGTAGACGGGGTCGCCGGCATCAAAAAAGTTTTTCTGATTGATGATGGTGTCGATGGCGATGGCGGTCTTACCTGTCTGACGGTCGCCAATGATGAGCTCACGCTGACCACGTCCGATAGGAATCATCGAGTCAATGGCCTTGATACCGGTCTGCAGCGGCTGCTCCACGGGCTGACGGAAGATGACGCCAGGGGCCTTGCGCTCAAGAGGCATATCGAAGAGTTCGCCTTCGATGGGGCCTTTGCCGTCGATAGGTTCACCGATGGTGTTGATGACACGACCGACAAGTTGTTCACCCACCTTGACGGAGGCGATGCGCTTGGTGCGCTTCACCATGTCGCCTTCGTTGATGGTGTTGCTTTCAGCCAGCATCACAACGCCGACGTTGTCCTCTTCAAGGTTCTGGACGATGCCTTGTTCGCCTGTCTCGAATTCCACCAGCTCGCCCGACTGTGCGTTGTTCAATCCGTAAACGCGGGCGATGCCGTCGCCGACGGTGAGCACAGTGCCGACCTCTTCGAGGGAAACCTCGAGATTGACGTCGGCGAGTTGTTTCTTAAGTATCGCCGATACTTCGGCAGGTTTAATTTCTGACATATAATAATGATTTATTTTTCTATACTATTATTTATCCCTTTGCGATGGGTGGCTATAGCTTGCTCTCGTAGATATTCTTCCGGAACTCTTTGCGCAGTTTGGAAACCTTGGTACGCAAGCGGGCGTCATACATATTGTTGTCGAACGACATGCAGAAGCCCCCAAGCATTTTGTCATCGGTCCGTGCCTCGAGCTCGACTTGCTTTCGTGTGTAGTCGCCAATCACCTTCTTGACCAGTTCCTTCGCTTCGGGCTCCACCTCGATGGCCGTCACCAGTTCGGAACGGACGATATTGTGGGCATCGCGATAGAGGTCCATGTAGGCACTGCTAATGCCACGAAGGTTGACGGTGCGACGTTTCTTGACGACGAAAGAGAGGAACAGCTGACTGACCTGCGAAACCTTGTCCTCGAACAGGTCGTTGAGAACGGCCACCTTCTTCGACTCTTTAATTACGGGATTATTGAACGCCACGTTCAGCTCACGGTTCTCAGCGCACACCTGATGCACCAGCCGCATATCGGCGAGTACCTCATCCTGCTGCTGCTTGTCGGTAGCGATAAGGAACAGTGCTTTCGCGTAGTTGATATTGACTCTGTAATCTTCCATAACGATGGGGAACCTAGTCGACGGGCTTTCGATACCGTCTTCTCAGATTCCGTTGGTTATTAATTCAGTTTTGCGTTTTCCAGTTCGCGCGCTATCAGGTCGTTGGCCTTGGTCTTGTCCGACAGTTCGGCGCTGATGAGCTTCTCGGCAATCTCAATCGACAGCGTGGCAATCTGGTTTTTCAGGTCGTGCATGGCTTTGAGCTTCTCGTAATTTATGTTCTCGCGGGCGCTCTCCACAATACGGTCGGCCTCTTCGGTGGCTTTTATGCGGGCATCCTCAACAATCTTTTCACTCGTCAGACGGGCGTTTCGCAATATTTCGTCACGCTCTGCCTTGGCGCTCTTCAACAGATCCTCATTGTTGAGTTTCATGTTCTGCATCTCTTCTCTTGCCTTAGCGGCAGCGTTGAGTTGCTCGTCGATGTAGGCCTCACGCTCTTTGAGCGGATTCAGCAGCAAAGGCCAGCCCCATTTGATAAGGATAAAGGCCAATATGCCAAACGCCACCAGCATCCACACGAATGTGCCTAAACCTGGGCTTATTAATGGATTGTTCATTGTTCTACTTTTCTAAAGTTCTTCGAAGGCGGCAGCGGCAATCATTATTGCACCATCCTGCTCCTTCATATCTTTCTATAACATCTCAGAAAAAGCATCTTCTGTCGGCAGCCAATCGCTACCGACAGAAGACGACTGTTCATACCTACTTCAGGACGACGAGCAGGCAGATAACTACTGCGAAGAAGGCAACACCTTCAACCAGAGCAGCAGCAATAATCATGGTTGAACGGATGGTACCGGCGGCTTCGGGCTGACGGGCAATGCCCTCCATGGCGCCACCACCGATTTTACCAATACCGATACCGGCACCAATGGTGGCCAGACCGGCTCCAATACCTGCGCCCAGATAACCCCAGGCAATGCTTGCTGCAGCTTGCAATAAGACTAATAATGTTGACATAACGTTTAAATTTATAAGGTTTTACTTATGTTAATTGTTCTTTGGCCGTTGCGGTTTGTCTCCCCTATCGCCCTTGCACTCTGCGACACTCTTCCCGCACACCTCTTGCGACAATGCCAGCCGACACCTGTCTATCGCACAAATCTTCAACTGCTTGACACCGCCGTTGACCTCTTCACGGGTGTAACAAACCAATGTGCAAAGATAGAAAAAATATTTAACATAACGGAGCTTTGCCAAAAAAAATCTGTTTTTTCTCACTACACAAATAAATAGAATATACATTTTCAACCTTATACGCCACCAACAAAAATCACCCGTCCCCATTCCCCCCACCCGCTCCCTGCCAATTCTATGCCGACCCCTGAACGATGGTTTTGGCCGCACTTGGACACTCGACTTTTTGTATTTTGCGAAAATATTGTATCTTTGCATTTTGAAGACAACAATCAACCCATTGTATTATGACATTACTTAATATTGGCGGACAGGAGATTCTCATCATCCTCATTATTGTTCTGGTTCTTTTTGGCGGCAAAAAAATTCCCGAGCTGATGAAAGGCATGGGTAAAGGCGTGAAAGAATACAAAAAGGCGGTGAACGGCATCGAAGACGAAGTGAACAATGTCGCATCCGACGCGCCACAACAGCCGAAGAACCTCTCGGAAGAGCCACAACAAAATTCACCGAAACAGGAATAGTCCGACTCCGTCCCACCACGGCTCTTTGCCGACGACGGGTAACGGGAAATGCCCCCTACCAGCGACTCCAAGCCGCTGCCACTATCGTATGCCTCACACAGAACAGAACAACACCACTTTCTGGGGACACTTGGAGGTGTTCCGCTGGGTCATCATCCGTTGCCTGGCGGTGACGGCGACGGTGGCCATCGTGGCGTTCTGCTTCAAGGAGACGCTGTTCGACGGCATCGTGCTGGCACCGCTGCGTCAGGATTTCGTCACATACCGGCTGCTGTGCCGCCTGGCGGAAGCCCTGGGCATCCCGTCGCTATGCCCGCAGATTGACCAAGTGGAACTCATCAACATCAACTTGGCGTCGCAGTTTTTCATCCACATGGAGATTGCCGGCGTGGCGGCGCTCGTGGTGGCATTCCCCTATCTGACCATAGAACTGTGGACGTTCGTGAAACCGGCACTCTACAGCAACGAACGCCACGTGGCTGTGCGGGGATCGGCGGCGTTTGTTATGCTGTTTTTCATAGGTGTGGCAATTAGCTATTTCATCATCTTTCCGCTGACGGTCAACTTTCTCGGAAACTATCAGGTGAGTGCGACGATTGCCAACCAGATATCGCTGAACTCCTACATCGGCACCCTGCTGACGCTGACCTTCATGATGGGCGTGGTGTTCGAAATGCCCATCGTGGCCTATTTCTTTGCCAAGATAGGCGTGCTGAAGGCCGACTTCCTGAAACGTTACCGCAAAGTGGCACTCGTGGTCATCATGATTCTTGCAGCCATCATCACCCCAAGCACCGATGCCGTCACCATGATGCTGGTGGTGCTGCCGCTGGG
>CACXCY010000005.1 GCA_902766265.1 uncultured Bacteroidota bacterium | reverse complement strand
TTAATCTTCAGCACCACCCGGTTCTCATGGTATGCGCAGTCAAGGTTTTTTATGTCAAAATAGAGGTTGTCCATAGTTTTACTTAGTAAACTGTAAGTTTGAAACCAGGCATAACGTCGGTTGAAATCCAATAATAGAAAGTGCCATTTTTTTCGAAGCGGCCCTCGCCATTGTCGACTGCCGACTTGAGATCATCGAGTTTACGACGGAAATCAACAATGTATTCCTTGACTTCTTCGACGGGTTTCTCTGTGATTTCATCAATCTTGAAGCCAAGCGTTGAGATATTGACAGGTACACCGTAGATTTGACCCATCAGCTCGTTTATATCCATAGAATTAATTTGAGCCTGAGAAAAGTCACCCAACATAGCCCTTCCCATAGATATTACCGCCTCCTGGTATGCTTTGCGCTCATCTCCTCGAATATTGTTGAGTTTTTCCAAATCACGTATCAAATCCGTCAACTCATCCTGGGAAAAGAAGAGGACATACTTGTAGATGGGATATTGCGTAGAAGCCAGCTCGGTTTTTGTCATAACAGGGGCAAATGTGGTGAACTTGGCCACACCACCTTGTTTCATGAAACGAATAGTGCTCTCAATCTTCGCATTGTCCCAACCTGAAAGGCGGAGTTCTTCACGGATGGCATCTTCCTCGGCATCACTACTGACACGGTAACCGCCCTCAGCCAATCGATTATACTTAGTAATACGTTCGGAAATAATATTGTAGAAAGTCTGTGCATGGGAGACAATGGCTTTTGTAATAACCGAGGCCGACTTGGTTTCGCCAGGCTCAGCATATTCACTCATACTATAGATAGGCAGATCGTCTTCTCCAGTAGACAAACGAACAAGTTTCGAAACGGACTGGCTGACACGCTTATAATCCATCTGGGTCCCGGTAACCTCTACGTATTTGGCAGTCAGGTCGCGCTGCATCTTCTTCACCTGATTAATATAATCGGCATCAGCATTAGATCCTTTGTTGCTGATTTGATATGCCAGGAAATTGATTTTATTGTCGGCCAACTTGAGAGCCAATTTTCCACAAAGCTCCGACCAGTGGGTACCCAGATTGTCTTTTTGATTATTACCGGCATCTCCGAGAAGGATGAGATAATTGCTATGCTCCGAATTGTACCCCATCTTCTTACAGTCGAGGGCCGTCTCTATTCCATTGAAAAGAGCCACTCGGTCATCTTTACCATCGGGACTGGTTTTCACGTCGTTGAGGAAAGAGACCAACTTGTCAATGTCATGGTTGAGGGGGAAGTATTCCGGTTCTCGTTTGGAATCTCGGTATAAGACAACGCCAATTTTGATAAGAGACTTGGTCTTGGGGTCACTGAAAAACTCGTACCCCTTGATGTCCTTAAGCGCATTAGAGATGGCGGGGTAGAACTCCTTCATTGAATTGGTAGCGTCAATCACAAAGATGATATTGATATGCTGCTGCATACGCGTTAGCGCATCAATCTTTCTTTGTACATCTGCCTTACGTTCCTGATAACCCATACCACCACCTTTGTCACTACCCTCAATGCTTGTGGTAACTGCCACCTTATAAATATAGTGGTTTATGGTAGAATCCAGAATAGGCTGACGCATAATCAGAGGATCCATTCGAACAGTAGAAAATTTATCATAAGTGTACAAAGGGCGCCCCATTGTAGAGTTGTTAAAGTAACGTTGAGCCTCCTCAATGCGCGAATAGGCTGCAGGCTTTAGATTTGCTGCTTTGTATTTTCGAACCACAGCGGCATCACTCGAGGGCTCTATCGCAAGGCGCTGATCCCACTCAGTGATATATGACGAAGGAAGCCAGCCATAGAGAGAGGAGCCAATGTCACGACAGTTGTACTGGTTGGAAAGTAGATAGTAGGTGTTGGGGCCATTCTGGACCTTCTTCATAATGAAAAGAATATCGAGGCTCTTGGCATCGGCTAAACCCACATTGGCGTCATCTGAAGGCGCCAAGAAAAACTTGGGGTCTTTATTGATAGGTCCTTCGGTACTTTTGTCCTCCGAGGGATTATAAACGACCAACGCCTTTCTGTATATCTGGTTTTTGCTCTTAGGGCAAGTCTCCCAAAGCAGCAGATTGCTGATTGGAACCCATCCTAAAAAATCAGCATTTTTTATTTTGGGATAGTTCACATTGCGGTTGGTCTTGAAGACGTATGCTGCACCACCTTGAACTTTGGCCACATAAAGCTTATCGCCAAATTTGAGTTTCTTACCCGTAGGTTGCGAACACGAAGCGTCCTGATAAGTAGGATTATTCTCACGATCGCTATAAACTATCCAAGCTTTCTTTGTGTCCTCACCTAACCCCTCATTAATGATTTTAGCTTCACACCACTCCTGCCAAGTCTGTCCCTTAGCAATGCCGACAGGAGCGCCATTGTTTTCTTCGATAAATTTGGGGAACCATGCCTCAAAGGTTGACAGTTCTCCCTGGGCATAAGCGGAAGACACGAATGCCCCCAAAAACAATAATATGTATATTTTCTTCATATCTATCGAATAATTGGTTCAACATTAATACTATACCTATCCAGAAACTCCATATTAACATTGCTGAAGGAGCCACCACAAGAACGATAAAAAAGAGTTATTTTGGCAGCATCGTTCAGACGATTTGCCAAAAGGAAGCGAGCAATAAAAGTATTGTGGTAACCATTTTCAAAGAACTGGGGTCCTACAAGACACTCGAACTCCACCTTATTGTACTGATACCTTTCCAGCACTTCGCTCACCTTGTCAATTTCACGGATAGGCATCATAGAAATAGTAGAGTTTCGGCTAGTAATAGCACCCGTCAATTCTCCCTCGTTATAATCACTCTGATCCATAAAGATGGGCTGGACATCACTATAGTATATCACAAAATTTTCGCCACGATGTTGTTGAGCATAGGCTTTGACAGCCTCAACAAGCTTACTGGCATCAACCGAGTTGTCTTGTCGAATGTAAGCGAAATGCAACACTCCCTGGCCCCATACTGTGGAGGTCAGCATCGAAAGCGCCATTATCGAGAAAAAAACAATCTTCTTCATTTTATCTTGGTAACTGTTAATGATTCTATTTTCTTTCCGTTACACTGTACTGCAGTGACACGATATTTTAGTTCTCCCGATGTTTCTGAGATAAGTCCCTGGGCAGTAGTGATAAAATCAGCTTCCGCGCCTTTCACCGGCGTACTATTGGTTACATATTTCTTTAACTCGATCTGAGCCTTGTCATCATAATTAGCTATGCCTTCAAGCAGTTTATTAACATCGGATTCAGAAAGGCACTTTCCTGCACCAGGTTCATCAAGCAATATCGACGTACTATGAGTGAGTTTCGTATTGGAAGCATTGCGAGCATAGATGACATAATTGCCGGGTTCGAGACCTGTAAAGACTGGCGATTTCTGCCATGTACTGTTGTCTAATGAAAACTCTGCCTCTGCTACCGTACATCCTTGCTTGCTAAGTTCAACGGTAATTTTATAGCTTTCCCCCTTACTGATGCGCGAAGGAGTGGGTATAACCCTCCTGATTTCCGGCTTATTGGTCGTTCTCCCCAACGTTTCATCCAGATTTTCTATCGAGGGATTCTCCGACTCATCCTCTATTGTGGCCTCCATTTTATTGGGGAAAACATATTTCTTTTCGTAATCTCTCACTTTAGGGGTTTCGCCTGTACCTGTATAGATAAGATCAAGAACATACTCGCCCACCAGGTCAGTGAAAACCGCAACCGTAGAATCGGGACTGGTTGCGAAACGTTTCTCTCCATTATTAAGCATAATGACATACTCACCAGCATGCTTACCCGTAAGTTTCACCGTCATCATTCCATCTTCTGTATTTGCATCTACGTGAACTCCCGTAGAATTCTTAGGCATCAGCAGGAAGACAGCCAATGCAGCAACCACCAGTGCAGCAACAATTACCCACCAATATTTCTTCATGGCATCACCCATAGAACCTCCCCCACTACCACTTTCGATGTTGGCGGAATGACACTTGGGACACTCGAAAGGCTCGTCTTGGGCCTCCCATTTGTAATCACAGTTTGTGCATCTGTACTTTTTCATTTTTTTAGTTCCTTTTTAGTTTTTGTATCTGTTTTATCTTCCTCTGCTTTCTTTTCTATAAGTTTTCCCAGCTCGCCAGCTTGATTATACTGCTCCGGGAATTCCTTTCCAAGGCGCTGATCCATTATTTGAATGGTACTTAGCAGATTCTGGGCTTCCTTTATCTCACCACGGTTAATGTGGAATTTGCAGTTTTGCACCATTTCTACATACTGCTTATAACTCTCTTCCGAATACGACGTTGATGCGTCTGTAGTTGAAGTGAAGGCGCCGCCCAATGCCAGCGCTGCGACAATGATTATCACCGCCAGACCCCCACCTATGACCGTGGGCCAGAGCCAGAGACTGGACGACCTGCCTTTATTCTTATCGCCACCCGGCATGTCCGGCTTACGGGTCTCAGCCCAACGGGCCAATGTCTCGGCCGACGGGCGATCCCACGGGTTGAAGTGCAGACAGCTCTTGATGGTGAATTTCAACTCCGGCGAAAAATTCCCTTTGATGTCCGGAATCTCGGCTCCCTGCGCCTGCAACAGTCCGCCATGGTCGTCGAACGGCGCTATGCCGGTGACCATCTCATAGGCCGAGGCACCCAGAGAATAGATGTCGCTGGCCTTGATGGAGGTCTTGTCCTTGCTGAAACGCTCCGGTCCCATATAGGCTGTTGTGCCGGCACCCACATAATTCATGCCTACACTCTTGCGGAGTGCCGAACGGGAATGGGCGCTGACGCCGAAGTCGGTAATCATATATTGGCCATTGGGGCCAATCATGATATTGTCGGGCTTGATGTCCTGATGGATAATGGGGTCGGGGCTGTAGCTGTGGAGGCAGGCGAGTCCTGCGGCGACATCGTGGATGAATTTCCAAGCCTGGTCTTCATCCATCTTGCCTATGAGCTTGGAGCAACTACCATCCTTGCAATAAGGAAGCACCAAATAGGGTCTACGGTCGCAAACATCGAAAAAGATGGGGCGCAGCAGGTTCTCATGGTAGGCGTTCACCACCAAGGCAAACTCCCTGGAGAGCATCTGAACACCGTCGTCGTCCATACCTGTACCCGGAGCATATATCTTCAAAGCCACATCCACTTTGGTGGAGGTGTCTTCTGCAAGCCACACCTCCGAGAACTGACCTCGTCCGAGAAGCTTCTTCAGCTTATACCGATTGTGAAATATCGTGTTCTGTTCCATTCCCGTTCTGAATGTTTAAAGTCTAAGGTTTAAAGTTTAAATAATCACTCTCCACTCATCACATGTTAGAAGAGCAAGTCAATATCATCTAAATCGCTGGCCAAGTCAAGAAAATCGAAAAACTCGAAAGGAGCAGACAGAAGCGCCGAAGCGAAAGAGAAGAGCATGATGGTGGAAAGCACAGAAAGGCCGAGAATAATCAGGCCTGCAATCATCCATCCTTTCTGTCTGCTGGCAAAACGCTCATAGTCTTCCTCTCTCCAGTTGCCACCTTCCCAGGCCCAACGCGTTCCCTTGATACCACCAATGATTGCCATCACGATGTTTCCTATGGGCAACAGGGCAAAAAGCATCCACCAGGCACTGTTGAACACACCCCATATCCATGTCAGGCAGAAAGCGCCCCAGTTCCATTTGTCCAGGTTTCTGTCCAAATCGCTGTTCTGTTGTCTGCCCACCGGTTGCGGTTGCGGCTGAGGCTGCTGGTACTGAGGCTGAGGCTGCTGGTACTGAGGTTGCTGATATTGAGGCTGAGGTTCCACCTGCGGCGTATACATCTGCGTCGGACGGCTGTTTATCGGCTGCTGCTGTGCGGGTGCCTCGGGTACCAAGGCTGTTATGCGGTCCCACGTCAGGGGGCATACGCCGGCAAGCATAATCACATCGCCTTGCTTAATGGGGCAACTGGCATGGTGATACAACTGGCCATTTACTATCGAGCCATTGCTGCTATCGTCGATGAACAGCCACTGGCCACCCTCATATTCCAATGTGGCATGGTCGAAACTGACCACGTCGTAACCCGTGATAACAATATTGCTTTGGGGATTTCTTCCTACAGTAAAATACATATCTCTTTTTATTAATGATTATACCAAAATTAATTTAAAGCATAAGCTCCTTGACTACTGAGCCGAGTCGTTTTTCTCTGTCAACGTCTCCGGAAGGGGATTCAACGTCATCTCTTCGACAATACTCTCAGCCTCCCCTGTAGTGTCAATCGCCGTTGGCTTTGTGTCGTTCAACGTGTCGACAACCGTCTCCTCGCCGCCGAACATCTTCGGCCACAACAAAACTGCCGCAACCGCGAGAATCACTATCAGCGTCAGCAACACAGCTATCAGCTTAATCTTCTTGCCACCGCCTTTTTTGTTGCTGACCGCTTTCTGCTGCCCGCTGCCCGCTGTAGGCTGCTTGGTGTCAGTCTGCTTTACGGCCTGCTTCACTGCAGCATCAGTCTTTTCGTTCACCGTGGCGCTCGTCAGGTCAATCTCGACAGTGTCCGTACGATTCATGGACTTCTTTGTGGTCAGCACCTGGCACAGGCACACGGTCACATTGTCGGCTCCCGACGCCACCTTGGCTGCCTCGATCAAGGCATCCACACACTCCGACATATTGTCCGTGTGCGAGGCCATCACCTGGGCTATCTCGTGGTCGCGGATCATGCCACTCAGCCCGTCCGTGCACAGCATCACAATGTCGCCCTCATTCACGCGGTAAGGCTCGGCCAAATTGCTCGGCTCTGCCTTCAGCGACGAGTGCGACAGGCAACGTGTGATGACGTTGCTCTCCGGGAAATCGAAAGCATCCTCGGGCTTCACTATGCCCTTGTCCACCAACTCCTGCACATACGAGTGGTCCTTCGAAATCTGGAACAACCCCATGGAAGGATTGAAGATGTAGGCTCGGCTGTCGCCGCACCACGAGACAAACAGTTTCCCCTCATACAGCCATGCTATCACAATTGTCGTGCCCATGCCTTTGGCTTCGGGACGCTGCTTGCCTTCTTTCTTGATGGTGTTGTCGGCCAGGACGATGCTCTCGTTCATGAACTTCACAATGCTTTCGTCACTCTTGAGGATCTCGTCGCTCACCTCGTGCGTGAAACGCTCTTTCACTACCGACACGGCAATCTCCGATGCCACTTCGCCGGCATTCATTCCTCCCATTCCATCGGCAACCACCAGCAGGGCGCCTTTGCGCCCCAGCTGGCAGATGTCGTTGTTCACCCACGTCGAATCCTTCACATCCAGATTCGAAATGGCACACAAATTGTCCTCATTGTTCGTCCTTACCAACCCCACATCGGTTTTGGCGGCTATCTTGAATGTTAATGCTGACATTTTCTCAGTGCTTGCTTTTTTATTTTATTTGATACGTGAGATAGGCACAATGAAGCCGTAGTTCTGCGACTTGGCCGAGACGATACCTACAACCGTGTAGTTACCCTCCTCGTCCATATACAGCACCGGCGAGCCGGAGTGGCCGCCTTCAAAGCTGGCTTCGCCAAGCAGAATCATGCCGTTCTCCAGACCGGACTG
>CACXCY010000004.1 GCA_902766265.1 uncultured Bacteroidota bacterium | reverse complement strand
TTTTGCTTTGGTGGCATACGAACGTACATCTGTTCGCATGAATATTTTCCCGCCGCTACCCGTTGCGGTATATGGCTTTATGACGAAAAGTTAAATACTTGTTCATAAATTGCAAGTCCTTAATCCCTCCTGTGGGGAAGTTCTTTGTAATTTAGCAGTCCGACAGTATCGACACGACACCTGTGTAAATAACTGTCGTTGTGGTAAAAGATTCCCATTTTCTGTCATGCAGACCGATTTGTTTTTAGATTTTGGGGACGGCAACGTCCCGCAGAAGCCCAAGAAAGGGAAGAGGGGGGCTGCATCGAAAGGTGAGCGAAAATCCGAGCATACACAACCACCTGAGGAACAACCACTAATATCTCATCCAGAGCCAGCCGCGCCACCTGAGGTGGCGGACACAGAGAAGAAATCCACCTCCACTACCACACCCATTGTTAAAAATAATAATATAAGACCCATAGCAGAAGCATCGCAAAACACATCGACACCTAATTCACACAACATCATGGATAAAGCACCCCATCTGCAGCAATACACCGCGGAAGAGATTATGAAATCGTCGGTCGAGTACTTCGGTGGCGACGAGTTGGCCGCCAACGTATGGATGAACAAATACGCGCTGCGCGACGGCGACACCATCTATGAGCTCAACCCCGACATGATGCACCGCCGTATGGCACGTGAGTTCGCCCGCATTGAGAAGAAGTACCCCAACCCCCTGAGCGAAGAGGAAATCTACCAGCTGATGAAGAATTTCCGATACATCGTGCCGCAAGGCAGCCCCATGGCGGGTATCGGCAACGACTTCCAGATTGTGTCGCTGAGCAACTGCTTTGTCATCGGCAACTCCGGCAACGCTGACTCCTACGGTGGCATCATGAAGATAGACCAGGAGCAGGTGCAGCTGATGAAACGCCGTGGCGGCGTGGGTCACGACCTCTCGCACATACGCCCCAGCGGCAGTCCTGTGAAGAACAGCGCCCTCACCTCCACCGGCATTGTGCCTTTCATGGAGCGCTACTCCAACACCACCCGCGAGGTGGCGCAGGGAGGCCGTCGTGGTGCCCTGATGCTCTCCATCAGCATCAAACACCCCAACGCTGAGGACTTCATCGACGCCAAGCTGGAGCAGGGCAAAATCACAGGTGCCAACATCTCGGTGAAGATTACCGATGAATTCATGCAATGTGTGAAAGAAGGCAAGCCCTTCGTGCAACAATATCCCATTGACAGCGACACCCCTATGGTGCGCAAGGAGATAGACGCCCGCACCTTGTGGAACAAGATTATTGCCAACGCATGGTCGAGTGCCGAACCCGGTGTGCTGTTTTGGGACACCATCATACGCGAGTCGGTACCGGACTGCTACGCCGATTTCGGCTACCGCACCGTGAGCACCAACCCCTGCGGCGAGATACCCCTCTGCCCCTACGACAGCTGCCGTCTGCAAGCCATCAACCTCTACAGCTACGTCGACAACCCCTTTACGCCTCAGGCATCCTTCAACTTCGACCTCTTCCGCCAGCACGTCACCATGGGCCAGCGCCTGATGGACGACCTCATCGACTTGGAGCTTGAGAAGGTGGAGCGCATCATCAAGAAAATAGAGGACGACCCCGAAAGCGACGAAATCAAGGGCGTGGAGAAGAACCTCTGGCTGAACATCAAGATGAAATGCCTCGAAGGACGCCGCACCGGTTTCGGTATCACCGCCGAAGGCGACATGCTGGCAGCCCTCGGACTGCGCTACGGTAGCGACGAGGCCATCGACTTCAGCGTGAAGGTGCATCGCACCCTGGCATGCGCCGCCTACGGCTCCTCCGTCACCATGGCCGAGGAACGCGGCGCGTTCCCGCTCTACGATGCCAACCGCGAAAAACTCAATCCTTTCATACAGCGTCTGGCAGCTGCCGACCCCGAAATGTACCTCCGCATGGTGAAACACGGACGGCGCAACCTCGCCCTCCTCACCATTGCCCCCACCGGCACCGTCAGCATCTGCACCCAGACCACCTCGGGCATCGAACCCGTGTTCCTGGTCTCCTACAAACGCCGTAAGAAAATCAACCCCAACGACAAGGACACCTCCAAACATAAAATCATCCGCGACGAGAACGGAGACTATTTCGAGGAATACAACGTGTTCCATCCCAAGTTCATTGACTGGCTGCGTATCAACAACTACGACGTCGATGAAGTGATGGCGATGAAAGACTCCGACCTCAACAAGATTATCGAGCAGTCGCCCTACTACAAGGCCACCTCTGCCGATATCGACTGGGTGCAGAAAGTGCGCATGCAGGGAGCTATCCAGAAATGGGTGGACCACTCCATCAGCGTAACCGTCAACATCCCGAAAGAAACGACAAAAGAAGTAGTAAGCACAATCTATCAAACGGCGTGGGAGTCGGGATGTAAGGGGTGTACCATATATCGCGACGGGTCGCGTACCGGCGTGCTCGTCTCCAACTCGGGCGACAAACCCTGCAACGAACACATCACCGACACCAAGGCCCCCGCTCGCCCCAAGAAACTGGATGCACGCATCATCCGCTTCAAGAACGACCGTGAGGACTGGATTGCCGTCATCGGCATGTACGACCATCGTCCCTACGAAATCTTCACCGGCAAGGCCGAAAGCTTTGTCCTGCCCAAATGGGTGGATCACGGCTGGGTGATACGCAGCAAGGACAAGGGCGACGAGCATGCCCGCTACGACTTCCAGTTCCTGGACCGCGACGGCTACAAGGTGACTATGGAAGGCCTTTCGCGCATGTTCGACAAGGAGTTCTGGAACTACGCCAAACTCATCAGCGGCATCCTGCGCCACGGTATGCCTATCCCCAAGGTCATCGACCTTATCGGCAAACTCACCTTCGACGAAGACAGCATCAACTCGTGGCGCAACGGTGTGGCCCGTGCCCTGGGACGCTGTATCGAGGGCGACGCCGTTACCGACGAGGAGTGCCCCGAGTGCCACCAGAAGACGGTGGTCTATAGCAGCGGCTGCAAACATTGTACCTCCTGCGGCTGGAGCAAATGCAGCTAAGCAACCCTGGAGAGAAACTTTTCTACCTCCAACATATATGCGCAGAGATGCGCGACTCTTTATGTAATTTTGATATTATACGCAGACGAGGCCCCTTTTCCGAGGGGCCTTTCTGTTTCTCCCCACCTCTTCTGACTACACAGCAGGACACATGGTCAGGAGGAAAACGACAGACACAACATGCGCTTTTTGGCATAAGGAACACGGCAGCCAAGATGCTGGTTGATTGTATTGATGCGGGTCATCGGATAAAATTAAGAAAATTTGTAAAATTTTCTGCGCGTTTGTTCGTTACTTTTGTATGGCAAAAATCAAAAACATTATCTTCGACTTCGGAGGCGTGCTCTACGACGTCCGCTACGAGAATATAGCAGAGGCCTTTGAAAGTCACGGTATCACCAATATCGGCGAGTTCTACACCCGCACCTTCCAGACCCCGGAGATCGACCGCTTCGAGATGGGACTGATGTCGCCAGCCGAGTTCCACGACTATGTGCGCAAAGCGTCGGGACACCCTGCGAGCGACGCCGTGATAGACGAAATCATGAACGCCATCCTCATCGACATGCCCGCCCAACGGGTCGAACTGCTGCTGAAACTGAGAGCCAAATACAAGGTGGTTCTCTTCAGCAACACCAATCAGATACACTACGACTGCTTCTACGACCACCTGCTTAAAAAGTTCAACTTCGACATCTTCCCCACCTGCTTCGACGCCTGCTACTTCTCCCACACCATGCACATGCGCAAGCCCAATACCGACGGGTTCCGCCGCATCTTGAAAGAACAGGGCCTTGTCCCCAACGAGACCCTCTTCATCGACGACAACGCCCCCAACCTGGAGGGCGCCCGCGAAGTGGGCATCCACGGCTACCACCTGTGCGACAAAGACGTATGCGACCTCTTCGACGAGGACCTGAACTTTATCCAAGAGGTGAAGAATTCTTGCCGACGAAAATTGTACAAAAAACAATCGTTTTCGAGCACACGACGGTGGACACGGAAGTGAATCCGGCCTCACGCCGACAAAAAAATAATTCACACAATCGACTGATACAGAAAAATAACGTGCCTATTTCGGGAATCAAGACGTAAAATTATTTTGCGCATATCGGAAAAAGTTGTACTTTTGCACCCGCTTTCGACAGAGAAAGAGAGTTCT
>CACXCY010000003.1 GCA_902766265.1 uncultured Bacteroidota bacterium | reverse complement strand
TGCACAAACTCCACCTCCACATGGTTGAGACGGGCGTTCTCGCGTGCCACCGCCAAGGCGCGTTCCGACACATCCACGCCATACACCGTTGCCCCTGGAGCCATGGCTGCCAGTGCCACAGCAATGCATCCGCTGCCCGTGCAGAGGTCGAGAATCTTAGCGCCGGCGAGTGTCGGCAGCCATTGCTGCCCGACATAGGTCGTCATCTCTTCAGTCTCGGGGCGCGGCACCAGCACATTGCTGTCGACCAAGATGCGGTGTCCGCAAAACTCAGTGTAGCCGATAATCTGTTGTATAGGCCGTTCCCGCTTCAAGTCCTCTGCCGCCCAGTGGAAACGCAGCAGGTCCGACTGGTTGACAGTGTCGTCGCGGTGCAGCAGAAAAGCGGTTTTGTCCCAACCCAGAAAGGCCTCGGCCAGCATCCACACCATCTGGCGTATCTCTCCGGCAGGGTAGAGGTGCGAAAGTTCGCGCAAGAAGTAGCCCTCAATGTCGCGGACATGGTTCGTCGGAATATGTAACTCTGTGGTGTTCACCCTGTCGACGCTTTATTTTCGGTTGAAGTCAGCGGGAATCTCACCCCAGTGTTCCGTATCCCATTTGCGGATTTCTGTCGTGTAGCTGTTGTTGCACAGCCATGCCTCGGCGCGGCGTATCACATCGAAGAGCTGCGCGGTCTGTTCGTTGAGGGGCAATTTAGTGCGACACCGTTTCGCCCGTACCCAATTGATGGCATTGACAGAATCGGAGTACAGCACCTGCTTCATATTGTGCTTCTTCAGGAAGGCCAGACCATGCACGATGGCCAGAAACTCACCAATATTGTTTGTCCCGACAGGGGCTTTGAAGTGGAACAGCTGCGTACGCGAGGCCACATAAACGCCCTGATATTCCATCACGCCAGGATTGCCGCTGCAGGCAGCATCCACGGCAAGGGCGTCGAGTTCCGGTCTCGGCACCGTGGGGTCGGCATTGTCCTTCACCACGGTTATGCCCCTCTCGTCAATGCTGAGAATGGTGTCGTCAGTGGCCTTGTTGCTGATACCGGCGCTGATGTCGGGTCCCACCCGGAAGGCCTGCTCGGCAAGAGTTCGACTCTCGTAGGATTTGAACTTCGCACCGGCTACCCCTCTGATTTGTTGTTCGCATTCCTCCCAGCTGTCGTAGATACCAGGGCGGTTGCCCTGCCAAACCACATAGTATTTTACTTTTTTCTTGGCCATAGAGGATGAAAAAAGTGGTTGCACAACAGCACAACCACTTCCCTAATATTTATCAATGAAAAAGACTCACTGGAATTAAGCACCCAGCTCTAAACGGCGGAAATCGGTGCACTTCAGTTCTTTGTCCTGACGGGCGATGAAATCCTTCACGGTTACCTTGCTTTCCATGATATACTCCTGCTCAAGGAGGGTATTCTCTTTGTAGAATTTGTTCAAGCGACCGTTGGCAATGCCGTTGATTTTGTTCATATCCAGACCCGCTGCAGTCTTGGCAGCTGTCTCTTCCTTAATCTTGCGGGCGAGTTCCACTTGCTCTTCGGTAATCCATCCCTTGGCCATGTTGGAAGCCATGTGCTCCTCACTGTCTACGTGTGCAGGGTTGATACCGGCCTTCTTGAGGTCATTCTCAACTGCCTTGCTCACAAGTTCCTCTTTCGTCTTCTCAATGGCGACCTTCAGTTCGTTGTCCTTCACATCCTGAGGTACGCTGTTGGCATCGAGAGCGACGGGGCGCATAGCCACGACCTGCATGGCTATGTTATGACCCACCTCGTCGAAACCTTCTTTCGACATACCGACGATGGAAGCCATGCGGTTGCCAGGGTGAACGTAGGCGTATACCTTGGGTGCCTCGAGGGTCTCAAAGTGTGCCAGTTCAATCTTCTCACCGATTTTGGCTATCTGGTCCGTAATGGAGTCGGCAACAGTGCGGCCGTTGAGATCCATAGCGAGAACCTCGTCTTTGTTGGTGAGGTGTTTAGCCATGGCGGTATCGATAATGGAGTTGGTGAAAGCCACAAAGTCAGCGTTGGTAGCCACAAAGTCGGTCTCGCAACTCAGCATAATCACGGCACCATAGTTGCCAGTGCTTTTGGCGAGTACGCAACCCTCGTTAGCATCACGGTCGGCACGCTTGGCGGCCATTTTCTGACCTTTTTGTCTCAGAAAGTCGATAGCTTTATCGAAGTCGCCGTCGCACTCCACGAGGGCTTTCTTGCAGTCCATCATACCTACGCCAGTCAGTTGGCGGAGCTTGTTAACATCAGAAGCGGTTATATTTCCCATAGTACTATTTGTTTTGCGGTTACGTTGAATGAAACTCAACAGATTGAAAAACTATTCCTCGTCCTTCTTTGTTTCTTCCTTTTTGGGAGCAGTCTTGCGGGGACGACGGGCTTTGGGAGCTTCCGGCTCTTTCTCTGCAACTTCTTCATCAGCAGCAACGTCGTCGGAATTCTCTTCGGCCTGGGATTCCTTGTCGAGCATGCGCTCGTTCATGCCCTCCTGAATGGCTTCGGCCATATATTTCAGTATGGCAGCAATCGACTTGGAGGCGTCATCGTTGGCAGGAATGGGGAAGTCAATAAGATCAGGGTTACTGTTGGTGTCCACCAATGCGAATGTGGGGATGTTCAAACGACGAGCTTCTGCAACGGCAATGTGTTCCTTGTTGATATCAATCACAAACAAGGCACTGGGCAGACGGTTCAGGTCAGCGATGCTGCCAAGGTTCTTGTCCAGTTTGGCACGTTCGCGCTGAATCTGGAGACGCTCACGCTTGGAAATGTTATTGAACTCCTTGTCGTGCATCATCTGATCCAGACTGTTCATCTTCTTCACGGCTTTACGAATGGTGGTGAAGTTGGTGAGCATACCGCCAGGCCAACGCTCGGTAACGAATGGCATGTCAACGCTCTTGGCTATTTCTCCCACGACCTCTTTGGCTTGTTTCTTGGTGGCCACGAAGAGGACTTTCTTGCCAGATTTGGCAATCTGTTTCAGAGCCGTTGCGGCCTCGTCGGCCTTGGCAATGGTCTTCTGAAGGTCAATTACGTGGATGCCGTTGTGCTCCTTAAAGATATAAGGAGCCATCTTGGGATTCCATTTTCTTTTGAGGTGGCCGAAATGGCAACCTGCTGCCAGTAAATCTTCGAATTTTAATTCTGTCATGTTGTTTTATGTTTACATTCCGTTAATAAGCCAATCTTGAAGTAGTTCAGGTGAAGTCTCCAAGATTTGGATACTAAACAATTGATAATTTCTTTTTCTTGCAACCCCGTGAAATGCCGCACGCCAATAGTTTGGCACAACGGAGAAGCAGACAATACTAACGCTTGCTGAACTGGAAGCGCTTGCGGGCTTTGGGTTGACCTGCTTTCTTACGTTCCACCATACGGGGATCACGTGTCAGCAGACCTTTGGCCTTCAGTGCAGGACGGTCTTCAGCGTTGTTCTCACAAAGAGCGCGGGCTATGGCCATGCGCAATGCCTCTGCCTGACCGGTGATTCCACCGCCATCAAGATTGGCCTTTACATCCCACTTGCCTTCGGCATCGGCAACCTGAAATGCTTGATTGACGATGAACTGGAGGGGACCCGTGGTGAAATATTCCTTGTAATCTCTGTTGTTTACGGTAATTTTACCTGTGCCAGCGGTCATATAGATGCGGGCAACAGCAGTCTTTCTTCTACCTATAGTATTGATTACTTCCATTTCGCTTATCTTATGTCGTTAATATTGATAACTTTAGGATTCTGTCCTTGATGGGGATGCTCGGTACCGGCATAGACATACAGGTTGCGGTACAGCTGGTCGCCCAGACGGTTTTTGGGGAGCATGCCACGGATAGCGTGTTCCAGAATACGCTCGGGATGTGTTTTCAGGAGCTTGGCAGGGGTGGTCTCACGCTGACCTCCCGGATAGCCGGTGTAGCGCTGATAGATTTTGTCGGTCATCTTCTTGCCCGTCAGAACGATTTTCTCAGCGTTGATGATAACAACGTTGTCACCGCAGTCAACGTGCGGAGTGTAGCAAGGTTTTGTCTTCCCTCGCAGGATGTTGGCAACTCTCGTCGCGAGACGTCCTACAGTTTGATTTTCAGCGTCGACCAAGACCCATTCTTTTTGAACGGTATTCTTGTTGGCGGATACTGTTTTGTAACTTAAAGTATTCATCTTAATAACTATGATTTCTTTATTTATTATTATTCCCAAAATAAAGGTTCCGAGTCCGAACGGGCATAGAATCTGACCCTTTCCCACTATTTTTTGAGGGTGCAAAATTACAACTAATTTTGATTTGGGCAAAATTTGTCACCTCTATTTCTTGTTTTTTTTGAAGAATGCCTTTTTGAATAGTTTTTATCTTACTGTAATATAATTATATATTCCCGTATGTCTAATTTTATTTTTTGCAATTTTCTTTAATGCCAAGAACGTAAAAAGGGCTGATTTTTGACCTCTGTAAAACTTTTATCAACAATTTTCGCCTCTATTTTGTGAATAAAATCTTACGATTTGGGAGGACATCGCAGGAGGTCGAAGTTACATTGACTCTTAGGGTGAAAAGTTGGGTCGTTCGGCAACATATGTTCAAAGCCGGATGAACATATGTTCGTGGGCCGATGAACATATGTTCATCGCCGCATGAACATATCTGCATTTTTGTCATGTCGGCATGACATTTTGTCAGTAAAGGGTCATGATGAAATTGTAGATGTTATTCAATTCCGATTATGTTTCTGATATATAAAGCATTGTAGTAAATAGAAAGCCCCACAATCCTGTGGGGCTTTCTTGTATATGAGTAAGCAGTTCCAATGAAGATTACTCTTCCTCGGCGGCGGCTTCCTCGTAGGCCTTGAGGAGGGC
>CACXCY010000002.1 GCA_902766265.1 uncultured Bacteroidota bacterium | reverse complement strand
GTCGTCGTTCAGCTCGTCCTTGACGGAGCACTGGATGTTGGGATAGACGGTGAGAAAGTCCCTGCCCAGCTTGCAGCGGAAGCCACGTGTGGTTTCGCGTTGGACGACTTTCATGAACTTCGAGACGCAGCCCATCATTTCTTCAACCGAATAGGTGTTGTCTTCGCAGGCCTCTTCGCACAGCTCTTCGAACGAGAGTGTGCCGGTGAAAACTGGTACGGCGAACCACGAATGGGTACCCGTCTTGTTGTTTTCACGCGTGGTGTACTTAATTTTTGACATGGTTTTGTAAGTGTTTGATGGTTAATGATATTTTGTGCCTTGGGAGGACGTGATAGAAAAGGTTACCTTTTGTGCCACGAAAGGTTACCTTTTATGGCAAGAAAGGTTACCTTTTATGGCACGTAAAGTTACCTTTTCTATTTCGCCCTGTTTTCGGGCACGATTGTTTGCTTGGGCAAAATGCACCGCCACGGTCAGTATATAACCTAAAACCAACCTTGCCAATGGCATGCCGGGCAGTGCATATATATGGTGCAGGGAGCCGTTGGGCATCGGCTGCGATGGGTCTGCACAAGGGGCGCGGATTATGGATAAACATTGCGAATGAAGAAATTGCGCCCCTTAATGTTTGCAAGAAGGATTTTTGTGCAGACCGTATGTCTTTCAACGTATTATGTTTTCCTTGGCCGAACATGGCGGTTTGATTTTCGGCTACAAAGGTAACAAAAGAAACGGAGACATGCAAGCATAATACAAAAAAAATTTTCCGCCCCGCGTCGGCGCACTTTCCGCCCTGCGCCAGCCCAATACAAGCACCTCATCCGGCGATAGTTGCCAGCACATCGAGGGCGCGGCGGATGGAGTCGACCTTGTCGCACACAAGCGAAAGGCGCTGTGTGCTCTCCTTCAGGTGTGCCTCGCGGGGATGCTCCTGCACATAGTTTATCATCCGCATGAAGTTGCCCGACGTGTAGAAAGGGTTGTCCTGGTTGGAGGAAAAGTGGCACACCATCTTGCCCTGCTTGAGCAGAAGCTTCTCGATGCCAAACGCTTTGCCCATGCGGCGGAGGGTGATGGTCTGTATCAGCTCCTGCGTGGCGACGGGCACGGGTCCGAAGCGGTCAATCAAACGCTCACGGTAGGCGTCCAGTTCCTCGTCGCTCTGCAAGTCGTTGAGCTCCTTGTAGAGCAGCAAACGCTCGGAGATATTGGTCACATAGCTGTCGGGAATGAGCACCTCGAGGTCCGTTTCGATCTGGCATTCGCTAACGTAGGACTGCCGTTGCTCCAGTTCCTGACGGAAGAGGTCCCTGAATTCCGTTTCCTTAAGCTCTTCGATGGCCTCGTTCAGAATCTTGTGATACATGTCGTAGCCAATCTCGCTGATAAAGCCACTCTGTTCCGCGCCAAGGATATTGCCGGCCCCACGGATGTCGAGGTCCCTCATGGCGAGGTTGAAACCGCTGCCAATGGTACTGAATTCCTCGATGGCACGGAGACGTTTCTGTGCCTCGTCGGTAAGCGTGGAGAAGCCCGGCACCATCATATAGCAGAACGCTTTACGGTTGCTGCGTCCCACGCGGCCACGCATCTGGTGGAGGTCGCTCAAGCCAAAGTTCTGCGCATTGTTGATGATCATGGTGTTCGCGTTGGGGATATCGAGCCCGTTCTCGATGATGGTGGTGGCCACAAGCACATCGACCTCGCCCTCGACGAACTTCATCAGCGCATCCTCCACCGCGCGACCCTCCATCTGTCCGTGCGCCACGGCCACCGTAGCGTCGGGCACAAGCCGGCTCACCAGTCCTGCCATCTCAGCCAAATTCTCCACACGGTTGGACACAAAGAACGTCTGTCCCCCGCGCGACATCTCGTAGCGTACCGCGTCGCGTATCGTCTCCTCACTGAACGCGCACAGTTCCGTCTGTATGGGCTGACGGTTCGGGGGCGGCGTCTGTATCACACTCAGGTCGCGCGCACCCATCAAGGAGAACTGCAGCGTGCGCGGGATGGGCGTAGCCGTCAGCGTGAGGCAGTCCACGTTGACCTTCAGCTGGCGCAAACGCTCCTTGGCGGCCACGCCAAACTTCTGCTCCTCGTCGATTATCAACAGCCCAAGGTCTTTGTAGTGGAGGTCTTTGTTGGTGATGGCATGTGTGCCGATAAGGATGTCAATCTTCCCCTCCCCAACCTCGCGATAGATACGTGTCTTGTCGCGCGTGGAGCGGAAGCGGTTCAGGTAGTCGATATTCACAGGCAACCCCTTCAGACGCTCCACGAAAGTGTTGTAGTGCTGCAAGGCCAGGATGGTGCTGGGCACAAGGACGGCCACCTGTTTGGAGTCGCACACCGCCTTGAAAGCCGCCCTGATGGCCACCTCCGTCTTGCCGAAACCCACGTCGCCGCAGACCAGACGGTCCATCGGCGCCGACGATTCCATGTCGCGCTTCACATCCTGCGTGGCCTTCAGCTGGTCGGGAGTGTCCTCGTAGAGAAACGATGCCTCCAACTCATTCTGAAGGTAGGAGTCGCCACTAAAGGCAAAACCACGTGTGGCCTTCCTCTTGGCGTAGAGCGCAATGAGGTCTTTGGCAATGTCCTTGACCTGCTTTTTGGTGCGCTGCTTCAGCACTTGCCATGTGTTGCTCCCAAGGCGGTTAAGCGTCGGAGCCACGCCGTCCTTGCCCACGTAGCGGCTTATCTTGTGCAAACCGTGGATGCTGATATAGAGCGTGTCGTTGTTTTTGTAGGTCAAACGTATCACCTCCTGCGTCTTGCCGTTGGTCTCTATCTTTTCCAGCCCACTGAACACACCCACACCGTAGTCGATATGCGTCACGTAGTCGCCCGGTTTCAGTTCGAAAAGTTCTTTCAGCGTCATCGCCTCGCGGCTCTGCTGCATGTCGCGCACCGTGTATTTGTGGTAGCGCTCAAAGATTTCGTGGTCCGTAAAGCAGACAATCCGCTCGTCATGGTCCACGAAACCTTTGCGCAACGCCGTCTCCACAATCTCCATCCGCTGGGCTTCGGACTGCCCTGCCGTGGGCTTTCCCTCCGCGTCGGGTGGGAAGAGAATCTTGTCGAGACGCTTGCGCTGCTGCTCATTGCTGGTGCAGATGTATATGTTGTATTGCTTTTCGGCATAGTCGGCCAGAGTCTGGCGCAGCATATCGAACTGCTTGTTGAATGCCGGCTGTGGCTCGCTGTGCACGCTGACGTCGGTCGCCTTGTTGAAAAACGTGGAATTTCCCACCTCCACCACTTTGCATTCCAAGAGCTCTCGCAGGAACTCGTTGGCCGAAGAGTAGAGCCGTTCCGGCTTGACGTGAGCCACGGGCGACGACTTGAGCTTGTCGTACTCGCTGCGTGCCGTGGCGAAACACTTCTCGATGGTCTCGCTCACCAACATCAAACCCTGGGTCCACACAAAATCCTCCCCATTGAAATAGTTCAGCAGCCCCACCTTTTCCTCCTCGTCGGATGGCTTGGTAAGCAGCTCGGCTGGGACTTCGTCGCGCCTGCGGTCAAGGTTGGGAATGACTGTAATCTGGTTGTACGGACGAATGCTGAGCTGGCTCACAGGGTCAAAAGTGCGCAGCGATTCCACCGCCTCACCGAAGAACTCTATACGGAAGGGATGTTCGTTGGCAAACGAAAACACGTCCACAATGCCACCACGAACCGCATACTGTCCCGGCTCCACCACAAAGTCCACACGGTCGAACCCGTACTCCTGCAAAACCTCAGTCACGAAATCCATCGAGAGGTCGCCACCCTTGGCAACCACCAAGGTATTGCTGTTCAACGTGTGGGCCGACACCACCTTTTCGCTCAGCGCTTCAGGATAGGTCACTATGACCAACGGAAGACCAGCGTTGAGTTGTTTCACCACCTCGGAACGTTGCAGCACATTCGCATTGTCGGTGTCCTCCATCTGATAGGGCTTGCGATAGGTGGTGGGGAACAAGAGCACGCGCTTCTTGTCGGCATCCTTGTCCTGCTCTTCCAGCAGGGTTTCCAAGTCGTTCAGTAGGTAGTATGCATCCTCGCGCGAACCTGCCACAAACAGATGGCGCCTGTCGGGAGTGGCCAGAGCCACCGTAGCGCCTATCACCGAGGACATGGAGCCGGTCGTACCCCCAAGGTGCACACGCGCCTGGGTGGGCTTCAGCGCCTCAAGAAGCCGCTCCACGACAGAGGAATGCTGGTATAAAGATGTGAAAGCCATAGGTTGAAGAGATGCTTTTGATGGTCGTTTATATGTCGGTGACTGGGCGGACGCACGCCGTCGAGTCACCCCACATATATAATGTATACAATAATTATGTTAGGTCAAGCCAATGTATCAACAATGCCGAATCAATCCATACATGCGTTTAAGTCAATGTACCATAGCGCCCTGTTG
>CACXCY010000001.1 GCA_902766265.1 uncultured Bacteroidota bacterium | reverse complement strand
GACGATGAGATGAACAAACTCATTGAGCGTCAGGGAGAACTCACCGAGCTGATTGACCAGCACGACGCGTGGGAACTCGACAACAAGTTGGAGCGAGCGATGGACGCCCTGCGCTGTCCGGAGGGCGACACGCCGGTGAAGAACCTGTCGGGAGGCGAGCGACGCCGGGTGGCGCTGTGCCGCCTGCTGCTGTCGGAACCCGACATCCTGCTGCTCGACGAGCCCACCAACCACCTGGACGCCGAGTCGGTGCAGTGGCTCGAGATGCACCTGCAGCAGTACAAGGGCACCGTAATTGCGGTGACCCACGACCGCTACTTCCTCGACAATGTGGCGGGCTGGATTCTCGAACTCGACCGCGGCGAGGGCATCCCGTGGCAGGGCAACTACTCGTCGTGGCTGGAGCAGAAGTCGAACCGCCTCGCCATGGAGGAGAAACAGGAGTCGAAGCGCAGAAAGACGCTGGAGCGCGAGTTGGAGTGGGTGCGCATGGCCCCGAAAGCGCGTCAGGCCAAGTCGAAAGCGCGTTTGAACGCCTACAACGAACTGCTGAACGAAGATATCAAGGAGAAGGAAGAGAATTTGCAAATCTTCATCCCCAACGGTCCGCGTTTGGGCGACAAGGTCATCGAGGCCGTCCACGTGTCGAAGGCCTACGGCGACAAGTTGCTGTACGAGGACCTCAACTTCCAGCTGCCGCCGAACGGCATTGTGGGGGTCATCGGGCCGAACGGCGCGGGCAAGACCACCCTCTTCCGGCTCATCATGGGGTTGGAGAAACCCGACAGCGGCACCTTCGAGGTGGGACCAACCGTAAAGATCGGTTATGTAGATCAGCAGCATGCCGAAATCGACCCCGAAAAGAGCGTATGGGAGGTGATTTCGGAAGGGAACGAGCAGATTCAGATGGGCGGACGGCTCATCAACTCACGCGCTTACGTGTCGCGTTTCAACTTCAACGGCACCGACCAGGGCAAGAAAGCCGGGGTGCTGTCGGGTGGTGAGCGCAACCGTATGCATCTGGCCCTCACCTTGAAGTCGGAGGCCAACGTGCTGCTCCTCGATGAGCCGACCAACGACATTGATGTCAACACGTTGCGTGCGTTGGAGGAGGGTTTGAATGACTTTGCCGGTTGTGCGGTGGTCATCTCGCACGACCGCTGGTTTCTCGACCGCATCTGCACGCACATTCTCGCCTTCGAGGGCGACTCGCAAGTGTATTTCTTCGAGGGGAGTTATTCCGAGTATGAGGAGAACAAGAAGAAACGGCTGGGCGACACCGGTCCGACGCGCATCCACTACAAGAAGCTGATGAAATAAATCGCCCGATGCGGGCGGTGGTCGGACATTATCGCAATTTTCGCTTTCATAATTATGCGAAAATGATTATCTTTGCAACAAGAAAATAAATGGTTTGTTGTAATGTAATAAGCTAACAATAAATCAATTACAAAATAATTCCTAAAAACTACTACTAATACTATTGAAAAATGAGCAAGATTAAGAAAGACACTCTCCACGCACAGGGAATTGATGTGGGAATCTACACAGAAGATTTTCGTAACGAGTACATCTCTTTGACCGACATTGCCCGCTACCGCAACAGCGATGACCCGCGCTTTGCCATACAAAACTGGATGCGAAACCGAAACACTCTTGAGTTCCTCGGTCTTTGGGAGTGCCTTCACAACCCATCTTTTAACCGTGTGCAATTCGACACGTTTAGAACCGAGGCCGGACTTAACCGTTTTGTGATGACCCCGTCCAAATGGATTGAGATGACAGGAGCCATTGGCATCGTCACCAAGGCTGGACGTTATGGCGGAGGCACATACGCCCATAGCGACATCGCTATGGAGTTCGCCTCTTGGATTTCGTCAGAATTTAAGCTCTATCTGATGAAAGACTATCGCCGGCTGAAGTATGACGAAAATTCGCGCCTGTCGCTCTCGTGGAATCTCAACCGAGAGATTTCAAAGATTAACTATCGCGTACATACCGATGCCATTCAGCAAAACTTGCTGCCACCAGATCTCACTAAAGAGCAACAGTCGTATGTCTATGCTGATGAAGCCGATATGCTCAATGTGGCTCTTTTCGGAATGACAGCGGCACAATGGCGGGCGCAGAATCCCTCACACACAGGCAATATCCGTGACCATGCAACCTTGCAACAGCTGCTTGTTTTGGCCAATATGGAATCCTATAACGCACTGCTTATTGACCAGAAATGCCCACAGCAGGAACGCCTTCAAGCACTACGCCAGATGGCAGTCAGACAGTTGCAGACGCTTGCCTCACTTGACATTTCAAACCTTCCTCAATTGCCAGAAGTTTAAGGTATTAACATTGATTATGTTGCCAACACCATTTCGTTGCTTTGCTGCGACTGCAACGGAACCTCGCCTCCATCTGCGCCATCCGCGGTCAATTGGTACGCCCCCGCACGCGGCAGGGATTGGAGCGGGCACGAGCGTAGCGAGTAAAGCGGAAAGCCCGACGGCGACCGCAGGGAGCCGGGCCGCCCAAAATAAAATCAAAAAAATTGTAGCATTTATTCCAAAATTCT